>CALDQH010000042.1 GCA_937911935.1 uncultured Bacteroidales bacterium
GATTCTATCCAGGTGCAGGCCATACCGAAACCGACTGGGCTGCCCGCGTGCACGTCGCACTAGAGTACTTTTTTTCACGTCGATAGTCGAATTTCAGAGCAAGCCGAGCGCAGAGACAAGTAAACTTGGCTATGCCGAGGCGCAGCCTGAAATCATGAGCGAAGCGAATAAAGTCGCTTGTCGACTCACCGACTCACCGACTCACCGACTCACCGACTCACCGAATAACCGCATCACCGATAATAACATGGAATTTCAAATTCGACATAACAAAATAAGACAAGCCATGGCACAAGTGGGTGCCGATGGTTGCTTGTTAACCACTCCTGTTAATGTTTACTATACGTGCGGACACATCATTGTAGGTTACGTATATCTTCCGCTACAAGGCGACCCTACTTTTATGGTACGTCGTCCAAATAATTTGCAAGGAGAGCACTTTCATTTGGTGCGCAAATTAGAAGATTTACCTACCCTATTGGCTGCTAAAGGACAATCGTTACCCACCCAACTAATGGTAGAGGGCGATGATATTTCGTATGCCGAGTGGATGCGCATCGAAAAGTGCACAGGCGCTAAATTGATAAATGGTTCTAAAATTATCCGCTATGTTAAAAGCGTCAAAACAGCTTTCGAGCAAGAACAACTACGCATATCGGGCAAAAAACAAACCGAGGTATTAGCCAAAGTACCTGCGGCTTATCGTCCTGGTATGACCGACCACGAATTTAGCGTAGAGGTAGAACGCATTTTCCGTTTGGGCGGTTGCTTGGGTTTGTTCCGCATTTACGGCAGCACCATGGAATCGCACATGGGTTCTGTATTAGCAGGCGATAATGCAGCAGCCCCCTCGCCATACGATTTTGCTTTGGGTGGAGCTGGCTTGCACGGTTCATTGCCTTTGGGTCCCAATGGCAGTGTTATTAAAGAAGGACAAACCGTTATGGTCGATATAAACGGCAACTTTACAGGCTATATCGCCGACCAAAGTCGCACCTATAGCGTAGGCAAATTGCCTCAAATGGCATACGATGCCCACGCCGTATCGATAGAAATTCAACAGGCCATTGCCCAAGCAGGCGTACCTGGTGCTACCTGCGAACAATTGTGGCAATTATCGCTCGATATCGTAAAAAAACACGGATTAGAAGCCTACTACATGGGTACAACCCAACAAGCCAAGTTTGTTGGGCACGGCATCGGATTAGAAATTAACGAACTGCCCGTGTTGTGTGGCAGAAATCCACAACCTTTAGAGGTTGGCAACACCATTGCCCTCGAGCCTAAATTTGTGCTTCCTGGTATTGGCGCTGTTGGTACCGAGAATAGTTACATCGTACAAGAAAACGGCATGGAGAAAATCACCTTTGCCCCCGAGGAGATTATCGACCTTACGGTCGACTGTCGCTAGTCGATTGTCGCTTGTCGATTGTCACTTGTCGATTAGTCAAAAACCATGAGAGAAGCGAATAAATAAATTATATATAAACCATAGATGAGCCAGGAAAATCATCGATTCACCGATTCACCGACTCACCGATTCACCAATTATTTATGGAATACAATTTTAAAAACATCGAACAAAAATGGCAAGCTTATTGGAAAGAGCATGCTATTTACAAGGTAGAAGCAGACGCATCGCGTCCTAAGTATTATGTTTTGGACATGTTCCCCTATCCATCGGGAGCAGGCTTGCACGTAGGTCACCCACTGGGCTACATTGCTTCTGATATTTACAGCCGCTACAAACGCCTTAAAGGCTTTAACGTGTTGCACCCCATGGGTTACGACGCCTATGGTTTGCCAGCCGAACAATATGCCATCCAAACAGGTCAACACCCCGAAGTAACTACCGTTAAAAACATTGCTCGCTACCGCGAACAATTGGATAAAATTGGTTTTTGCTACGATTGGGACCGCGAAGTACGTACCTGCGAACCAGGCTACTACAAATGGACCCAATGGGCATTTATCCAAATGTTCAACTCGTGGTACAACAAAGATGCCGACAAAGCCTGCCCCATTACCGATTTGGTAGCTATTTTTGAAAAAGAAGGCAACAAAAACGTCAATGCAGCAGCCGAAGCACCCTTGTTTACTGCCGAAGAGTGGAACAGTTGGAGCCTAAACGAGCAGCAAAACATGCTTATGAACTACCGCATTGCCTACTTGGCAGACCTAAAAGTAAACTGGTGTCCTAAATTGGGTACCGTACTTGCTAACGACGAGGTAAGCGAAGGTCTTTCGGTACGTGGTGGTTATCCCGTAGAACAAAAAGTAATGCGCCAATGGAGTTTGCGTGTATCGGCATACGCTCAACGTTTGTTGGATGGCTTGGACAAATTGGATTGGACCGACTCGCTAAAAGAAACCCAACGCAACTGGATTGGTCGTAGCGAGGGTGCCGAAATGGACTTTGCCATTGCTGGTAGCGACATCAACATGACCGTATTTACCACCCGTGCCGATACTACATTTGGTGTTACCTTTATGGTATTAGCTCCCGAAAGCCCTTACGTAGCACAAATTACTACCGCAGAACAAAAAGCCGAAGTAGATGCTTACCTAGATATGGTAAAACGCCGTACCGAACGCGAACGCATTGCCGACCGCCGTGTAACAGGTGTTTTCTCGGGTGCATACGCTGTCAATCCATTTACGGGCGAAAACATTCCTGTATGGATTTCCGACTACGTATTGGCGGGTTATGGTACGGGTGCTATTATGGCAGTACCTGCACACGACAGCCGCGACTACGCCTTTGCCAAACACTTCAACTTGCCCATCATTCCTGTTATCGAAGGATGCGACGTAAGCCAAGAAAGTTTTGATGCCAAAGACGGTATTATGTGTAACTCTGGCTTCCTAAACGGCTTGCAAGTAAAAGAAGCCATCGCAACTGCCAAAAAATACATCGCCGAAAAAGGCATCGGCAAAGTAAAAGTAAACTACCGTTTGCGCGATGCCATTTTTAGCCGTCAACGCTATTGGGGCGAACCCTTCCCTATTTATTACAAAGATGGACAACCTTATACCCTTAGCGAAGATCAATTGCCACTTCAATTGCCCGAAATTAGCACCTATTTGCCTACCGAAACGGGCGAGCCTCCACTAGGACGTGCCGAAAACTGGCAAACAGCCGATGGTTATCCATTGGAACTAAACACCATGCCTGGTTTTGCAGGTTCGTCAGCCTACTATTTGCGCTACATGGATCCACACAACAACGATGCATTGGTTAGCACCGAAGCCAACAACTATTGGCAAAACGTGGACCTTTACATTGGTGGCACCGAACACGCAACCGGTCACTTAATTTATAGCCGTTTCTGGAACAAATTCTTGTTCGACTTGGGCATTATCTGCAAAGACGAACCTTTCCAAAAACTCATCAACCAGGGTATGATTCAGGGTCGTTCTAACTTTGTATATCGTGTGGTTGGTACCAATAAATTTGTATCGTTGGGCTTAAAAGACCAATACGAAACCCAAGAAATTCACGTAGATGTAAACATCGTTAGCAACGATATTTTGGATACCGAACGCTTTAAAGCTTGGATGCCCGATTTTGCCAATGCCGAATTTATCTTAGAAGACGGCAAATACATTTGCGGTTGGGCGGTAGAAAAAATGTCTAAATCGATGTTTAACGTGGTTAATCCCGACGACATCGTTGAAAACTACGGCGCAGACACCTTGCGTTTGTACGAAATGTTCCTTGGACCTTTGGAACAATCAAAACCTTGGGATACCAACGGTATCGATGGTGTACACCGTTTCTTGAAACGTCTTTGGGGCTTGTTCTTTAGCGGCGACGACGTATGCGTTACCAACGACGAACCCACCAAAGAAGAACTAAAAGCACTACACAAAACCATCAAGAAAGTATCGAGCGACATTGAACAATTCTCGTTCAACACCTCGGTGGCTGCCTTTATGATTTGTGTAAACGAGCTAAACCAACTAAAATGCCACAAACGTGCTATTTTAGAGCCACTAACCATTTTGTTGGCACCCTTTGCTCCTCACATTGCCGAAGAGTTATACCACATCTTAGGTGGCGAAGGTACAGTTTGCGATGCTACCTACCCTGTTCACAACGAAAGTTATTTGGTAGAAAACAGCGTAAAATATCCTATCTCGTTTAACGGTAAAGTTCGCTTTACCTTAGAGTTAGCAGCTGGATTATCGCCCAAAGAAGTAGAAGAAATTGCGCTAAGCAACGAACAAACACAAAAATTTATGGATGGCAAAACCATTCGTAAAGTAATTGTGGTTCCAGGAAAGATTGTGAACATTGTACTTGGATAAAGTTAGAGGTTAAGAGTTCACCGATTTGTCATTCGCAAAGCGAATACTTGGATAATCTAAAAAATAAAATGTTGGGTGCGCTCACATGGAGCAGCATTGACCGTGTAGCACAGCAGGGAGTACAATTCCTTATCGGAATTGTACTCGCCCGCTTGTTATCCCCTACCGACTACGGACTCATGGGTATGGTCATGATATTTGCCACCCTATCTTATGTATTGGTCGAAAGCGGATTTAACTATGCGTTGGTGCGCACCAAAAACCTAACCGAAGCACATACCAATACCATTTTTTACACCAATTTAGGCATATCCTGCACGCTATATACCTTGCTGTTTATTACGGCACCCTACATAGCGCAGTTTTTTGGACAACCCGAACTAACTGCCATTGCACGAGTTACCTTTTTAGCCATCTTGTTTAATGCGTGTTATTTAGTTCCCTACGCACTGATAAACAAAGCATTAGATTACAAATCGTTAGCCAAAATCAATTTATCCGCTACCCTTCTTTCGGGTGGCATCGGCATTACCCTTGCCTACCTTAACTACGGGGTATGGGCGTTGGTTATCCAACAAACCAGCTACCATTTTTTTAGAATCTTTGGCTTTTACTACCAAACCAAGTGGCATCCAGCCCTACTGTTTAAATGGCAGGTTATTCGTGAGTACTACCATTTTAGTGCCCACATCATGGCAAGTTCGCTGCTTACCATTTTGTTCAACAACATTTACACCCTGATATTAGGCAAACTATACCCCATCAAACAGGTGGGCTACTATACACAAGCCTACAAAGCAAGCGAAACCGCCAACTTTACTTTTCAAGCTATTTTTAATGCCACCTACAACCTATTTGCTCAGATTCACGACGAGCGCGAACGATTGGTGCACATCCTTAACACCCTGATACAGCGAGCAGCACTGGTTGTTATCCCCATCACGGTTTGCCTTATTGTCGTTGCCAAGCCCCTATTCTTTACCCTATTTGGCGAAAAATGGTTGCCTGCAGTGCCCTATTTTCAACTTATTTGTTTGGGTAATCTGCTTATTCCCTTGTACCAAATTAACATCCACTCCATCAACGCTATTGGCAAATCGAATGTTAGTTTTAGCGTAGAAATTAGCAAACGAATACTCATTTTGGCATCCATTGTTATTGGTTTAAAATGGGAAATTTTTGGGTTGCTTATAGGTTATGCCATTGCTTGCAGCATTGCATGGGTTATGAGTTGCAGTCGTGTCAAAAAAGAATTGGGTTTGCCCCTGCTGCAACAAGTAAAACACATTGTACCAGCCTTGTTACTTTCTCTTTTCTTGGGAGCAATCAGCTATTGGAGTTCTACGTACATCAGCGGTTTATACACCGAATTGCTGTGTAGAGTCGCTGTATTTGTCGGAGGCTACATGCTAATAATTCGCCTTTTATTTCCAACAATCTGGAAACAAGGTATCGACTTTTTAATAGGATTTATCCGCAAAGCATCCTAAGTATCTACCTTATTAAAAGCTCTTTAAGAGTTCCGACAAACGTTGGGCACAAGCCTCTCTGGAGTATTGTTTATAGGTATCGTTGTTGGGTAACGATACAGTTGGAGTAGTTAGAAGTTGTTGCAAGTGCGCTGCCAATAAATCGCTATCGTAACGACAACAAGTACCAGCCTCACATGCATGGATGATGCTTGCCGCATCGCCATCGGCAGGACCTAACAAAACAATGGGACGACGAGCCGCCAAATATTCAAACAACTTGCCCGTTAAAATGCCTTTGTTTTGCTCGATGTCGGGCACACAAAGCAACAATATGTCTGTTAAACACATGTATTCAACCGCTTGTTTATGAGGGACATAATCGATATATTCTACCTGACAAGGCAAGGTATCCAATAATACTTTTACGGGCTGTGCCACCTTTCCTACAAAACGCAGTTTTAGGGCATCTACGCAAGCCGTCGGCAACTTTCTAATGGCATCTGCCAATACATCAGCTCGATATTGCTCGTTAAAAACGCCCACATACGATAACATTTTCTTGTCGTTAGTCGGAGCGTAAGTTTGGCAGGTAAAGTCGTCCGAGTCAAAACCATTGGGTAGCACCGTCATAGCTAAATTGGCATCTACCTTATCGGCAAACAAGCGGGCACAATCCTCGCTAACCGTTATAACGTGGTCGGCATTTTTAAGTACTTTCTTTTCGTACTTTGCATTAAGAGCCTTTGCCCACCCTGTCTGATACAAATCTTTGTTGTAATAAATATCCGTCCAAGGGTCGCGCAAATCTGCCAACCAAGTTAAATTTGGGAAACGCTTTTTGAGTTTTATGCCCAACAACTGTGTAGAATGAGGCGGACTGGTAGTAATAACAGCATCTACTGCTTCTTTTTCGATTATTTGGCACGCCACCTGATAAGCATAGCGATTCCAGCCTTTTCGAGGATCGGGCAAAAAGAAATTGCCACGCACAAAACGAGCCATTTTTTGCAAAAAAGTAGGTTTGGGCTCGTTAGCAAAACCGCTGTAGGGTATTTCTTTGGTTGGCGACACGCTTTTATAAAGCGACAGCACCTCGCGCGTTTTGGTTTTGTATATTTTAAGCCACGAGGGAATTTCGTCCAGTAGGCTCTTATCTACTTGAGGATAAGAGGCGTATTTTTCGTCAACTGTTAAAACAATAGGTTCTACACCGTATTGTGGCAGGTATTTAAGCATTTTGAGCCAGCGTTGTACGCCGGCTCCTCCGCTGGGCGGAAAATAATACGATATGATGAGAACCTTTTTCAAAACCGATAAATTGTTCCCACAAATATAGTATTTTTATTCCGTTAATTCTTTGCCTTCTTTTTCAAAATCTTCGCCAAATTGCACTTGTGGTGTTCCCCAATCGCCATACCAACCTTTTTTACGACCAATAGAGATAATCGTTAAAGCTAAATAAGCCACAAAAGCTATTATCAGCACAACAATTTCGATAATCTTGGTTACAAAATAAATAGCCGGTTGCGCATCTAATTTTACGTAGTTTAGCACATTACGGAAAGTAAAATCTACTTGATCCTCGTTAAAGCGACACAAATACGTATCCACGTTATTGGCAAATTCTTCAATGGCATCCAAGAACACATTAACGCCAACCAACTCTATCAACCAATTGACATCGCTGTTTTCTTCCAACTCAAATTTCAGCTGCTTGGTATCGCTAATTAAATCTTTAAGTTGCTTGGCATCCAATGTCTTATCCATAAAAGTAGAGTCGATTTTAACCACATACGATTCTACATTTACAATGCCTTGGTCAATTAACTGATTGATTTTACCTGGAATCATGGCAGTCATGATAAACCCAGTTTCTAAAATAAGGAACAGCAGTGTAGCTATGGTAATAAAAATTCCTTTTTCTTTGGCAGACTGAATGGGAAGATATAGTTTCCAGATAAGCAAAGCAGGAACGGCTGCTATCAAAATAGCAAATAAAATAACGTAAACAAGACTCATAATTCTATCTTTTCTAAGGGTTTGGCTGTATAAACAATGGTTTTCTTGGGGACACAAGCATCGTGCAGACGTGTTTTAAGCGGTGCTTTTAGTTTTTTTAAATCGCGATAAGCTTCTCTTTTACCTAAATCGGTTAGCACTACCCTAACCAATAACCTTCCGCACGGTGCTTGCATGTACTCTTCAAAACTAATTGGCACAAACTGCTGCGCATTTGCTTCCATCAAACGAGCATAACGCTTTTTTTTGGCCTTGAATGTTTTGAAAATTTTTAGCGCGTACGACAAGAACATCAACGCCACAACCACCTGCAACGCAATGTACCACCCATTTTCTAACCTATATAAAGGCAAACAACCTACGCCTATTGCTGCAAAAAGCAGCAAAAAAGCGTAGGTGTTCAAGTAAATATACCTTTTAGGTGTACTTATACCTTTATGCATAATTACATTTTGGCACCAAATACACCAGCGTAGAATGCATCTACTACTTTTTGTGCACCATCTTCGCTATCTACCGAAGACAACAACACAGAGGTTCTTTGAGTAAATGATTCGTAGAACAAGTTGTATGATTGGCACAAGCAACCACAGAATTGACCTTCTTTGGTATAACCAACTTCTTTGATAGAACCTGGGGTCAAAATTTTAACGCATCTACCTTGGTTCAACACAAAGAAAGCTTTGAATTGTACAATTTCTACTACACGTTTGTTGGTTACTACAATGTAACCGTCGCGTTTAAAGCCCAAGATAGAACCAATTAATTTTCTAATTTGACCAATTGCTTTTTGGATAATTGACGAACCGTCAGCCCACATTTCGGCTTCCAACTCCATAACCACTTCTTCGCCTGCGTTAAGGCACAATCCTGATTTTAAATTTGCCATAATATTTGATTTTAAGGTTGGCTACTCTATTGAATATGGGCTTTTCGCCATCCGCCCCGTATTTGATATCTGTTCACAAATATATATATATATATATATAGCAAACTTTTTGGGTACTTTTTTTCAAACAAATGACATTTTTTTTCGTGTTAAAATAAGGAAACTTTAACATGGTTTGTAAGACAAAAAAAGGCTGACTACGTGTGTAGTCAGCCTCATTTATAAGAGAAATTACTTATTTACTCTTGGCAAAAATTACCATACATTGATTAACGAAGCACCGTTAGCTGCTTTTACAATGTAGATACCATACAAAGCACCGTTTTGTGCAGTAACATCAACACCAGCAAGGTTGTAGATAGCAATTTCGGCATCAGCATAAATTGTACCTTCGTTTGCATAGATGTTCAAGCTTTCTGCTTCATCAACAGCGGTAGGTTCTTCTGGTTCTGGGTTGTAGATTGCTAACCAAGAAGCAACTACATCTGGATTGCCAGCTTCGGTTCTGTTAGCAATTTCTTCGCCATTAGCATCTTTTTCTACATAATCCCAAGATGGACCACTGCAATATTTCCATGCAGTACCATTAAGAACATCGGTAGTAGTGGTAATAGTAAATAGGTTGTCACCCGCTTTTTCCATTTGCAAGAATTCACCATTATTCCATAGGTCAGCACCAGTTACGTAGCATTCGATGGTACCTTCAGGTACTTGAACGGTAAAGGTAATGGTTGCTGGTTCTTCTGGTTGTTCTGGGTCAACTGGTTGATCGGGATCTACTGGTTGATCTGGGTCAACTGGTTGGTCAGGATCTACTGGTTGATCGGGATCTACTGGTTGATCTGGATCTACTGGTTGGTCAGGATCTACTGGTTGGTCAGGATCTACTGGTTGGTCAGGGTCATCAGCAGGTGTTAAACCAATCCACATGGTTTCGGTTGCAGTTTTGAAGTAAATGTCGTATTTACCAGCAGCCAAAATAATGTTATCCGTACCTGTTTGGGTAATTTCAGGATTTGCTTCTACTGCTCCAACACCGTACCAAGTAATGTTTACATTTTCATCAACGTAGATTACTTTGAATTCTTTATCTGCTGCAATATCAAGACCGGTAATAGAGTATTCTGTACCTTCTGCATTTGCAGTCAATTTAATATCGTCTGCCATATCCCAGCTAACCAAGCCACGAATTGCATAGTAAGGTTCGATAGGTTCTGCATCTGGTTCGTACAACAACGCCCATTTTGCAACGACGTCTGGATTACCAGCGGTTTTTCTATCAGAAATTTCATTACCGTTAGCATCTTTTTCTACGTAAGCCCATCCTGCACCGCTGCTATATTTCCAAGCTGTGCCATCTAATTCGGTAGTTGTAACAGTAAATAGGTTTTCTTCGCCTTCTACTTTTTCCATTTGTACGAAACTCCACGATGGATTACCTGCTACGTAACATTCAACGGTTCCTGCTGGAACTTGAACGGTAAAGGTGATACCAGTAGGTTCTTCTGGTTCTTCTGGATCTGGAACTACTGGGGTGTCAGGATCTTCTGGATCAACTGGTTGGTCAGGATCTACTGGTTGGTCTGGATCTACAGGTTGATCTGGGTCAACTGGTTGATCAGGATCTACTGGTTGATCTGGGTCAACTGGTTGATCGGGATCTACTGGTTGGTCTGGATCATCAGCAGGTGTTAAACCAATCCACATGGTTTTGGTTGCAGTTTTGAAGTAAATGTCGTATTTACCAGCAGCCAAAATAATGTTATCC
>CALDQH010000043.1 GCA_937911935.1 uncultured Bacteroidales bacterium
GAACGAATCGGCACCGTATTTAGCATAGTGACCTGAAGTTACCCACAATTCCTTTTGACCAATATGAGGAGTCATTACTTGTTGATAACCAAAACGTTTTTGGATTTGTTTTAAGAAATCTTCCAAACGCAAACGCAATGCTGTTCCTTTTGGCAACCACAAAGGCAAACCTTTACCTACAGGTTCGCTAAAGGTAAATAGTTCTAATTCTTTGCCAATTTTGCGGTGGTCGCGTTTTTTGGCTTCTTCCATTAGTTGCAAGTATTCGTCCAACATTTTCTTTTTGGGGAACGAAATACCATACAAACGGGTTAATTGTTTGCGGGTAGCATCACCACGCCAGTAGGCACCTGCCACACTGGTAATTTTAAAGGCTTTAATCAAACCAACGTTGGTGATGTGTGGACCTTTACACAAATCGACAAAGCCGCCTTGGCGATAAATGGTAATAGTACCATCTTCTAAGTCGTTGATCAATTCCAATTTGTACGATTCATTTTTAGCAGCAAACATAGCCAACGCATCTGCTTTGCTGATTTCTTCGCGTACCACTTGTTCTTTGCGAGCTACAATTTCCATTACTTTGGCTTCGATAGCAGCAAAGTCACTTTCTTTGATAACAGCAGTACCTGGATCGACATCGTAGTAGAAACCGCTTTCGATAGCAGGACCAATACCAAATTGAATGCCAGGATACAATTCTTGCAAAGCTTCTGCCATTAAGTGTGCAGAGGTATGCCAAAAGGCGTGCTTACCTTCGGCATCATCCCATTTGAACAATTTAATGGTAGCGTCCTCGGTGATAGGACGATCTATTTCGGTTACGGTATCGTTTACTTGTACTGCAATAACATCTTGTGCCAAACGCGTACTAATGCTTTCGGCAATTTGAAAACCCGTTACGCCATTTTCATATTCGCGTACGGAACCATCGGGAAAAGTAATTTTAATCATAATTGTTCTATTTTTTGTGGACTACAACTTCCACGTTATTTTTGAGCATGTAAAGTTAATTCTTTTCGACGAAAATCGACTGATATTTTAGTATTTTTTGGCATACGAGGGGCAAATAGATGCCAATCCGCAATTGCCGCATTTGGGCATGCGTGCTGTACAGACATATCTACCATGCAAAAGTAGCCAATGATGCGCCACCGCCCACTCTTCTCTGGGAATGTATTTGGTAAGTTCCTTTTCGACCGACAACGGTGTTGTAGCACTACGCGCCACCAAACCCAAACGATGCGCTACCCTAAAAACGTGCGTATCGACAGGCATGGCAGGCTGATTAAAAGCCACCGCCATGACCACACTGGCCGTTTTACGACCAACACCGGGCAAAGTTTGCAACAACTCCAAACTATCAGGGACAACGCCCCCAAAATCTTGCTGCAATTTTTGTGCCAATGCCAACAAATGTTTGGCCTTATTATTGGGATAAGAAACAGATTGAATATAAAAGTAGATAGCATCGACAGATGCCTCTGCCATTTTTTGAGGAGTAGGAAAAGCCTCAAACAAAGCAGGCGTTATTTGATTGACGCGCTTGTCTGTACATTGCGCAGACAGCACCACTGCCACCAACAACTCAAAAGGATTGGAAAAATGTAATTCCGACTCGGCTACAGGCATATTCGCTCTAAACCAAGCCAAAACCGCATCGTATTTTTCTTTGCGTGTCACGTTATGCCATTCCCATATTATCGTGAACGTCCAACTCATTGCCGCTGGCATCCACAAATTTGTACTGCAACAAAGCAAAGTCGTAATTGGGTAGTACACGGAACCTAAATCCGTATTTCCAGCGCCACTTGCGCAAAACACTCCAAAAACCTTGGCGCAAATAGGCATATACAAACGGATGCACATACAACACAAAACGCTTGGTTTTAAGTTGCTTTTCGACCATTTCTATTTTAGTTGCCAACCAATCGACAAACAAAATAGACGAACGGATTTTTGCATGTCCACCACAGGTAGGACAAACTTCTTGGGTTTCTACCTCGGTAACAGGACGAACACGCTGACGGGTTATCTGCATCAAACCAAACTTGGTCAAAGGCAAAACCTGATGTTTGGCAGAATCGTTTTTCATATTCGCACACATACGCTCATACACCTGTTGTTTGTGTTCGGCTGTGCGCATATCAATCAAGTCGATAATCACAATGCCACCCATATCGCGCAAACGCATTTGGTGGGCAATTTCATCGACGGCTGCCATGTTTACCTCAAAGGCATTTTCTTCTTGCACATTGCTCGATTTATTGCGTGTACCGCTATTTACATCGATAACATGCAAAGCTTCTGTATGTTCGATAACCAAGTAAGCCCCTTTTCTAAACGGCACAATGCGTCCAAAAGACGATTTTATCTGCTTGGTTAGGTTATAAACATCGAATATAGGCAACTCGTCGTCGTAGTATTTTACGATAGAGGTACGCGACGGTTCTATTAGTTTAACGTACGACTTAATCGCCTCATAAACCTCCTTGTCATTTACCACAATTTGGTCGTAATTCGGATTGAAATGATCGCGCAGAATGGCTTCGGCACGACCTATTTCTTCGATAATAAGCGACGGATTTTCTTTGCTTTGTTGGATGTTGCGCAAAGCTTCTTCCCAACGTTCAATGAGCACTTCCAACTCGTTGGTCAACTCTTGCGCCGACTTGCCTTCTGCTACCGTTCTGACGATTACCCCGTAATTTTGAGGTTTTGCAGCCTGAAGGATTTTCTTTAAACGGAAACGTTCTTCGTGCGCATGGATTTTTTGCGAAATAGACACCTTATTACCAAAAGGCAACAACACCAAGCATCTGCCTGCCAACGATATTTCGGCGGTCAAGCGAGGGCCTTTGGTCGAAATGGGCTCTTTTACCACCTGCACCAATACTTCCTTACCGCCTACCAGGTAATCGGTGATAACACCATCCTTGGGCAATTCCTCGGTGGGTTGCACACGGTTCATGGATGGTTGTTTTTTTCGATTTACCAGAACCGACGTCAAGAACTGTTGAGACGAAGAAAAATACAAACCCAAATCCAAGTAATGCAAAAAAGCGTCTTTTTCAAATCCGACATCGACAAATGCCGCATTCAATCCGGGCATTACCTTTTTTACCTTTGCCAGATACACGTTACCCACAGAAAAAGTCGCTTCACGACTTTCCCTGCTAAATTCTACCAAACGTCCATCCTCGGTTAGAGCAATGGATATTTGCTGAGGGGTTACATCCAATATTAACTTACTTTCCATCTGCAAAGGTCTTCATACAGAAAAGAACAAACATAGCGAAAATTTATGTTTGTTCTTTCTATTTCTGTCAAAACTTAGAAATTATTTTTTCTTTTTGTGACGATCTTTTCTAAGTCTTTTTTTACGTTTGTGAGTAGACATTTTATGTCTTTTTCTTTTTTTTCCGCTTGGCATAACTGTATGATTTTAAATATTTGTAATTATCCGTTGTTTTTTACTGCTTCTACAAAAGTTTTAGCAGGTTTAAAAGAAGGAATGTTGTGAGCAGGAATCGTAATGGTAATGTTTTTAGAAATGTTACGAGCTACTTTTTGTTTTCTTTCTTTTACAATAAAACTACCAAATCCGCGTAGATATACATTTTCGTTAGCAGATAGCGAGTTTTTTACTTGAGTCATAAAACCTTCTACTACCTTTAGTACATCTTCTTTGTCGATGCCAGTTTGGCTAGCAATTTCGGTTACAATTTCAGCTTTAGTCATATTATGTATTTTTTTATCAGTTATTTAGCCTAAATTCTGTTTTTGCAAAACAGAGTGCAAATATAGTACTTTTCTTTTAGAATAACCATACTTTTGATAAAGAATTGAGATTTTTTTTTGAATTCACTTTTTTGACGTAATTTTACGGTACTTTTAACACCAAAAAGATGAAAATAAGTGCCACATTATTAGAATGGTATAACCAAAACAAGCGCGATTTACCTTGGAGAAATACAACCGATGCATACGCTATTTGGGTATCAGAAATCATACTGCAGCAAACCCGTGTTGCACAAGGAATTGACTATTACAGGCGTTTTTTAGAGGCATTTCCCACAGTAAGCGATTTGGCACAAGCATCGCAAACCGATGTATTACGCTTGTGGCAGGGTTTAGGCTATTACTCCAGGGCTCGAAACATGCACAAAGCTGCCCAGATTGTTGCCTCTCAACACCAAGGCATATTCCCTACCGAATATACACAACTACTTACCCTACCTGGCATCGGCAGTTATACAGCAGCTGCCATTGCTTCTTTCGCAAGCAACGCTCCACACGCCGTCATCGACGGAAATGTGTATCGGGTTTTGTCGCGTCTGTTTGGCATCGAAGCCCCTATTGATAGCACCGAGGGCAAAAAATTATTTGCCGATTTGGCGCAAGACCAATTGGACAAAAAAAATGCAGCCGCCTACAACCAAGCCATCATGGATTTTGGAGCTACCCAATGTACCCCAGCCTCGCCAGCCTGCTTGGCATGTCCCTTTGTAGAGCAATGCGAAGCTGCACGCAGCCACAAAACAGATCTTTTACCTGTAAAATTGGGTAAGACCAAGCAACGAGAACGCTATTTTTGGTATTTCGACATTTGGAAAGACAACACCACCTACTTGCAACAACGCACCCAAAAAGACATTTGGCAAGGCTTGTACCAACCCTACCTGATCGAAGAAAATCTGCCAGAAACAGAAATTGCCAATCTGCCCATTGTGCAAAAAACCAAAGGACAAATCGTGGCTATCTCGCCCGTTTACAAACACGTGTTAAGCCACCAAATTATTTTGGCAAAGTTTGTCCGTTTGCACATCGAAAACGAATCGGAACTGTTGCAAGATTTTATAAAAACCACAGCCCAAGACATCGATAACTACCCTGTATGCAGGCTCATTTCGCGCTACCGTTCCCAAAAAGGGTAATGTTGTCAAAAAAGCATAACAAAAAACAAGGCTGGCAATTATCATGCCAGCCTTATCCTTATTTTTCTACTTAATTAGTAAACGATAATCTTTCTAATTTGTACTCCATCGGCAGTAGTCACATGCAACAAGTAAGTACCAGGTTGTACATTCAAATGCAAAGTAGAAGATGCATCTTGGAATGTTTGCAATACTTTGCCCGATAGATCGCTTAGTGTAACAGCGCTCACAGCACTTTCGCTTGCAATGTTAATATTGCCCCTCGTTGGGTTGGGATAAACACTAACTTGCAAAGCTTGTTCTTCGGTAACATCTACGGTGCCAAATTGGGTATCTAACCACGCCAAACGAGCCGACAGAATATCATAAAAGGCTTGTTTACGTTCCAATACATTGGCATTGCCGTATTCGGGCCATTTTTGGCAGTCGCATTGCGAAGCCATGGTAATTTTATCGATAAAGGCATCTACCTCAGCGCGCAAGTAAGGCATAAGGCTACCTCTTTTTTCTAACCAACGCTTGCGAACGGCATCTTGGAAACGTGGGAACTGAGCAATTTGGTCAATCCATTTTACCCCATACGACCAATCCTCGTGGATGAACGTATTGTTCATGTTCCAAAGCGTATTACCAAAATCCCATACAGGTCCAAAAATCAATTTGGTATTTTCGCCTCTTTCTTTGTGCAAGTAGCAACTACCGTGAAAACCTTCGCGGTTTGCCAAAATCTCATAGACCAAATAGTAGTTTACCAACGAGTCCATATCGATGTATTTTTCCCACTCGGTACTGCTCTTGTCTTCGGCATAAACCGCATCGTTTGCCAAATTCAAGAAGTTGGTAATGTAGGCTTCTTGTTGATAAGACAACTCTTCGGGCGATTTGTAGGTAAACCACATTGGTTGTGCATATTCTGTACCATACCACTCATCTTTTTTATAGATGGTGATATGGGGATCGTCTTCGTAGTTATCTATTTCTAACAACCATCCACCAGTCACTTTTTCGGGATCGGTTTCCAAATCGTCTTGTTCTTCTATTTTAACACGATTAGACGATACCTTGATATGGTCGGTCAAGAAATACAAACCACGATACTCGCCATTTAAAAACAGTTCGACAGGCTCGGCAGTAGGAGTATAACCCAATTCAAAAAATCTACTCAACGCAAATCCTGCTGTATTGCGCAAAAAGCCGTAGTTATCGTCAGCATGCGCCAACAAGGTATAGCTTTTATCGGTGGTCATGTTAAGTAGCGATGCTTTCTTATCCATCTTGATGCGATAAGGCTTTTTATCAAAACCAATCCAGGTATAGTTACCTCTACCTTTCACTTCGGTAACCAAAGGCGAAGCCTTAGAACCGCTCGAAGAATAACCTTCGTTATCCAAAGCATCGATATACAACGAACCACTTACGTATTCCTCTTTCGATTCAATGGGAGCTTTATTCTCGGTATTCAAATATAACACAGGAACGGTTGCCGAGTGCGGATCACAATTGGCTTTGGGCAATTCGGGTCCTGGAGTTGGATTAGGTGTTGGTGTTGAGTTACCATTATCGAATGACGCTTTGCTTTGCCATGCACCTTGGTACCAGTTTCTGTCTTTATTATCTTCTGGCACAAAAATGTAGTCAGCAGTGATGGTTTTGTCGGTAGTAGCCGTTCTGATTTCTTCACGTTCAAGCGCAATCATATCCTTGAACTCAACAAAGTTGTATTGGTTATAAGTACCATCTTCCAATGTGGTTTCTGTAAAAATATAACGATATACATTTCTAATAGTAGAAGGCACTTTGTACGACCATACATTGTCGCCTTCATGCTTCATGGTAACAAGCACCGTACCAACTTCATCTCTGTAACCATACGAAAATTTAACTTCCTTGAATTTGGTTACTGAGTTGTCGTAGTAAATGGTGCCTTTGGGAATATTTAGCGCAAAGCAAGACAAGGCAGCAAATACAGCTAACGTAACGAGTAGTAATTTTTTCATATTCTATTTATTAAGGTATTTATTCTATACAAAGCACAACATTGCAGACAAAGATAATAAAAAAAGTCGGAAATCAAAATTTCCGACTTTTTGCAGGTTATAGAAAGGTGTTTAATGTTGTGAGACCCTAATTTTGCCACTCTTAACAATGGTCTTGTTTTGGTGAACAAAATAGTAAGCAACTACACGGTCAAGTGCTTGGTCAAAGATAAATCCATTGGCTTCTTCGCTACAGATTTCTTTTACGTTTGGATCAACCAAAGGCAAATGCACTTTCATTATCACTTTACCATCCAACGTAGATAAGTACAACACCACGTTATTACAGTTGGTGGTAAATTTCCACGAGTTATCCGCTCTACTGGTAACGCAAACATTTTCGGCAGTAGGTGTGGTAGATGGGTCAAAATCATCTACATTAAACTGGATGGTATAAATGGCTTCTGTACCATCTTGCGCCGTTACGTAAATCTTAGTTAACTCGCCAAGTTGATTGATCGACATAGAGATGGTTTGCGTTGTATCTGAGCTTACGTATGTAATATCAGAAGGTACTGATGCCGATCCATAAGGCAACCAATATACATAACCCAATACATCAGGATCAAATCCAGGGATAGATTCTCCGTTAATTAGGATGTCGTCCAAGCGTGTATTGTCAGACAAAGCAATGGTTTGTGTAATTTCGTAAACACGTACACTGCCATTTTCTGCGGTTACACGTACAAGAAGTACATCTTCGCTGCTCAATAGTTGAACATCTTCGATTGGGTCGAATACCTCGTATGTTACATCTTCGATGGTTGCCAACTCGCTTTCTAAGGTTCCGAAAGGATAGATTACTTCGTAACGGGTAGAATCAGGGTTGAAGCTTGGCACTGATACTCCGTTTACAAACAAGTTTTTCAATCTATTTTCGTCCGATTTGGCAATAACAAAGGTCAACATATATTCGTTTACAGTACCATCTTGCGCTACTACTTTTACGATAGCTGTATTTCCGGTCTGCTCTACACTTACGGTTTGGTCTTTGTCACCTTGAATCCATTCAATAACTGGTTTTTCGGTAGTACCATAAGGAAGCTCAATGTTTTCGTAGTACGTATTTTCTGGATCAAAATCAGATACTTCTATTCCGTTGTAGTAAATCATCTGCAAGTTAGCGTTAGACGATTTTTCAACTTCCCATACCACTTTGTAAGTGTTGGTAGTAATACCATCTTCGGCAGTAACCACCAAGTAGGTCGTATCGGCTGGTGTAGCCGCTTGGGTTATTTCGATGGTTTGCGTATCCATCATTTTAACACCTTCTACCGCCAACACAGAGGTACTACCATAAGGTAATGGATAGGTGTAAACAAAGGTTTCACCATCAAAGCCGTCCAAGCTTTGGCCAGCTACCAACAAGTCTTTCAACAAGGCATTATCCGATTTAGCCACCGAGAAATGAATTACATATTCTCTTTCAGTGATACCATCTTCTGCCAACACATGAATGATGTAATCGCCATTAACGCCACCAGGTTGTTGGTTAATTTTTTGCCATGTTGGTTCGCTTGCTTCTACTTCTACCACGGGCAGTTCGGTGGTTCCATAAGGCAATACGTAATTGTAAGACAATGTATCTGGATTAAAGCCAGCCAATGGATTGTAACCTACATAAATATTTTTCAAGGTTGCATCGCTCGAGTGCAAGATAATAAACTTAACAACGTAAGTTCTCGCTGCTCCATTTTCGGCAGTAACGTTCAAGGTTACAACATTATCTTTTACGATTGGATCGGCAACAGATTGGAAGTCATCTCCTTTTTTATAGGTAACAGTAGGATATTCGGTGGTACCTACTGGCAACTCACAAACAAGGGTATCGGTTGCATTTGGATCGAACAATTCGTATTCCACATCGTCAAAGTAAATAGCTTGCAAGGTATCTACATCCGATTTGGCAATTTGCAAGTTAATGGTATAGGTGCTTGCATGTACACCATCTTGTGCTGCCACATGCAATACCACTTGTTTGTTCCAAGTGTCGATTACGGTTTCGGCAGTATCTACGGTTTGATAAATATCACCTGGTATCCAAGTAATCATCGGCCACTCACGAGGAGTAACAGGCATGTTGTGGGTATAGGTCAATTCGGAATCAAAGTTTGCGATTACGCTTTCTTCGCCTACCCAAACATCATTTAACAAGGCATTTTCCGACAATTTAACGCTAAACGAAATGCGGTATTCGTTGGTTGTTACGCCATCGTCGGCTGTTACCTTAATTACCGTTACACCATTTACACCACCATTTTGGATGCTGATAACCTGACCAGCAGCACCGCTAATGGCTTTGATTTCGGGCAAGGTAGTTGTTCCTACTGCCAATTCGATGGTTGGATAATTATCGTACTTATCAGGAGCAAATCCTTCTAACGATACATTATCGATAAGAATATCTGCCAAATTAGCATTGCCTGTAAATTGGGTTGCAAAGTTGATGGTATATACTTTCGTTGTACCATCTTCGGCAGTTACGGTTACGGTATGTTGATTACCATTGTCACTTTCGGTTACTTGTTGGAAAGCGTCACCTTTTTGATAAGTAACAACAGGTTTAGCCGCACCAATAGGCACTTGTACCAAATAACCATCCTCTTTTACGGCATCCAAAGCAAAGCCCTCTACGGTTACGTAATTTACAGCCAAGTCTGCCAAGTAAGCGTACGACGATTTTTTGGTAGCAAATTTGATGCTATAGGTCTTGGTAGCAGCTTTAGCTGCGCCATCCTTAGCCTCTACGGTGATGTAAGTTTCATCATCTATATCGCCCAATTCGTAGCTAATTACCTGAGCTTCTGCTGCAGCAAGTGCTTTTAAATCGGGCATAGCGGGTTGTGCCCATTTAGGCATATCGCAAGGTATGGTGTAGTTATACGCCAACGTATCTTTATCAAAGCCTTCGATAAGCACATCGTTTACCCAGATACCAGCCAAATCGGCATTGGTACGAACAGGTACTTGCAATATCAAATTATACGTTTTGCTATTGCCAGCAGGTGCGGTTACGGTAAAGCTATAGGTTTGCAAGCTTTCGTCAAAGGCAACTGCCAAAGTTTGACCTTCTTCTGCCAATTCGGGTTCGATAATCATGCCTTGACGTGCCACGGTGTAACATTCATCCGTTTCTGGATCGAAATTTTCTGCCATAACGCCATCCACACGAATCGCATTTAGGTTTGCATTGTCCGATGGGGTTGTAGCAAGGGCAATCTTATAGGTATTGATTACAGCTGCACTGTTTTTCAAGGTTACAGAGGCAGTATCATCGGTAAGTACCATTTGCAACGTATCCGATGCAGCCAATTTAGCATACCAAACAGCTGCTTGGGTTTCGCCTTCGTTCAATTGGGTGGTATATTCGTAGGTATCTGCTACAAACGACAAGGCACTTGCATTCAACACCTTCAAGTTGGCCAATTGAGCGGTGGTTGCGCTTTGTGCCACCTTGTAAGTTAAGGTGTAAGTTTGGCTTGTTTTGCCATCTTCTGCCAAAACATGGATGGTAGCACCGGTTACCAACGAGTTGTCGGTTACAGTGATCACTTGTGCTACGGTGCTACCCAAGTACGATACTTCGGGAGCCTCTATTGTACCTTCGGCAAACGAAACTTCGTAGTTCAAGTTATCGCTTCTAAAGTCATCCACAGGTATGCCATCCAACCAAATGTTTTGCAAGGTAGCGTCACTTGATTTGGCTTTTTGCACCTGAATGGTATAAGTTTTAGCACCAAACGCAATGTTAATTACCGAATTCTTTTCTTGTGCCATGGGCAAAGTCAAGTTGTTTTCGGTAGTAATTTCTACCGCTTGTTGGCTCGAACCAGACACCACATGTACATCGGGCATTTGACGGGCTGTGCAAGCAACAGAGGTGGTATATTGGGTATTTTCGGGGGTAAATCCGTCAAGTGCTGCACCACCTACATACACGTTGGTCAAACCAGTTTTGGGACGTTCAACTTTTACGGTATAGGTAGTAGTTTGGTCGGGATTTTCGGCATAGCAGATAACGGTTGCTGTGCGCACGCCGTCTTTTTCTTCGCCCCAAGTAATGCCATAACCTTGATCTTCTACCTCACCCACAAAGGACAACTCGGGAGTGCCTTCGTAGTCAAGAACAGCGGTAAAGGTATTACCATTTTTGGTAGCATCTACACCGTTTACTTTAATCGAATTGATGGTTGAACTGTATTCAAAACGAATATAATCAACATGCATGGTAGAACTTGCCTCTTTTAGGAAGCTGCCACCTATACTTGAGCAATTTTCTGAGTGACCTGCATTGATAATGAGGTTCATGGTTTTAGGTACAGACACACCATCGTTAGTAATGCGAATGTGAGCAGGCTTCCAATCGCCTGTTGCTTTATCCATATAGGCATCTGGAGCATAGACAGCACCATTTTGGTCCTCCAAAGTATAAACAATGCGAATATTATTAACATTTTTGCTTTTCGCATATTGGTATCGACAATCGATATAATCAGGCGAATTTCTGAATGGAATACCACCACTCACAGATGAAGTCGATTTATTAGCTTGATCTAACTTCATAGCAATACTACCCAAGGTCATCATACCAGGCACGGACCCCCCAATACCCATAGTCATGTGAGTAGTATTCAAAGTAGCAATACCATTACCTGCATTCTTCACTTCATTGCCAGTTTTATAGGTCGTACCCCAGGTTGTATAGCTTTTTGCAGCATCAGCAGGAACTTGCCAACCTACAGGCTTATCAGCACTGTTATTCGCAGCAGTGCCCCACTCTGTAAACTCACCATTAGGAATTACATCACCTTGGTAGTAGAAATAAACCGTATAAACGGTGCTGATGTTGGCATTTGCTTTGCTGCTTACTTTAATTTGGTATTTTTTAGAAGTGCTTTCCAATACGGTTATCGTATTTTGATCATCGCAAACAGGAGTAACACCGTTGTAATTAGAAATTTTTGCCACATAACTGGTTAAATCAGGGCGGAAAGCAGGATAAAGCATACCTTCTGCCAACGACAATCCCGTTAGTTTTGCGGTATTAGGTGTGGTTTTGTAGCGAATGGTATAGACGGCATCTGCCACTCCCTCTTGGTTAGATTTAACCGTAACGGTATAGCCCACAGGGGTTTGTACCACATGCACGGTTTGTTGTTCGTAATTTTTAAAATACTCTATCTGAGGCAAAGTGCTAATATTTTCGCCATAAGGCAAGGTAAACTCGTAGGCAAACACACCTGCCTGCAAAATGTTTTCGCCACCCACATGAAGTTCTCTTAGCACGTTGTCTTTGCCACATGTAGTAGCTACTTTGTAGGTAAGCGTATATACTTTTTCGCTACCGTTTTCGGCAATTACCTTGATGGTGGTTGCTTCGTTTAGTCCACCTTCGGTAACTACGACGGTTTGTTCGGGCAACTCTTTAAGGTAGCTAACCTCTGGAACATCGGTTGCATCGTAAGGCAACTCAATTTCGTATGCTACTTTTTCCGCATCAAAATCATTCAAAGGTTGATCATCTACCATAATGCCAGCCAAGGTATTGACATCCGATTTTTGGGTTGCGAAACGAAGAGTATAAACTGCCTCGTCTGTACCGTTTTGTGCCCATACGTGAATGGTTGTTTCGCCATTCACACCGCCTTCTGATAGCGTAATTACTTGACCTTTGGTCGATGCCATAGGTTGGATGGCAGGAACAAAGGTTGCACGCCATGGCAACTGTACATCGTAATCAAATTTATCGGCAGCAAAGCCTGCTATCGATACAAATTGTTCTGCATCTTCGTCGTATAGTTTGATATCGCGCAACAAAGCAACGTTGCTTGGCTCTACTACATACGAGATGGTATATACCAACTGTGTTCCGTCTTGTGCGGTAACAGTAAGGGTTGCACCCAATAGTCCTTGGTTGTTCACCACTACTTGTTGGGTAGCATGTTTTTTCTCGAAGGTAACAGCTGGTTTTGCAGCACCTTCGCTAACGGTTAGTTGGTAATCGGTTTTGCCTTCTTCAAAAATAGACACGCCATTTACCAAAATATCGTTCAAACTTGCATCGGTTTGAGTAGCATAGTCAAACGCAATTTGGTAGGTTTGCGATTTTTGTTTATCAGGCGAGGTTACCACCAAAATAGCCTTGCCAGTTAACGCAGGCATCGATACACTTACTTGTTGTGCCTCGTTGCGTTTAACGTAGGTAAGTTGTGGCAATTCGGTTGCATCGTCCGACAAGATAACCGAATAATCAATTTTATCCGAAGCAAATCCGTCTATTTGTATGCCGTCTAACAAAATATTTTCCAACAAAGTTTCGTCAGACAAGGCTACCTTAAATTTAATTTGATAGGTATTTACGCTACCATCTTCGGCTACCACGTAAATGTATGTAGGTGCATTCAAACCACCTTCTACCACTTGTACGGTTTGTTTGCTGTCGGCACTGGTATAGCCAATGGTTGGCAATTGAGTAGTACCAACAGGCAAGGTAACCTCGTAAACATTGGTTGCTGCATCAAAGCCTTCGATGGTGCTACCACCTACGGTTAAGTCAGATAGCAAGTTATTATCCGATTGATTATAAGTAAATCGGATGGTATAAATATTTTTACCGCCAACCTCGGGTTGTACTTCGATATAAGCTGTACCCGTCAATTGAGGCATGGTAATGGTAATGGTTTGTTCGGGAGTACCCACCGCTTCTACCACAGGGCATGCAGTTGCATCATCCGACAAGATGTAGCGATACTCCATGGTATTGGGATCAAAGCTTGGCAACGACACACCACCTACCAACAAATCGGTTAGGGTCGCATTGAGCGATTTTTCTACCTCAAAGATTAGGCTATAGGTTTGTTCGTCACCGTTTTCGGCAATAACACGTACATAAGTAGTACCATTTACACCACCTTTGGTGATGATAACGCGTTGCGCTTCATCGCCTTTAACAGCCTCAATTTGAGGAAGTGCGGTTGTACCCGATTCTAATGTTACATTGTAGCGCAAAGTTGCAGGATCAAAGTCTTTTAACGACACTCCATCTAATAAGATATTAGCAAGCGACGCATTAGACGATGCATATACCGAGAATGCAATGGTATAAACCGTTGTTGCACCTGTTTGTGCCTTGACTGTAATTTTAGCCGTGCCGTTTACACCGTTTTCGTCGATGCGTACCACTTGGGTTGCATCACCTTTGGTGTAACCAATTGCAGGCAACGAAACTGTTCCACGAGGCAATTGGCAGGTATAAGCCAAGTTGTCGGCGGTAAATGCAGGCGAAAGGGTTGCACCTTCTACCCACAAATCTGCCAATTTAGAATTATCCGACAAAGTTTGGGTAAAGGTAATGCTATAAACCATGACGCTACCATTTTGCGCTTTAACGGTTAGTTTAGTAACCCCGTTAATAGAAGCACTTGCCTCTGACGCAGGATTTTTGGTAACTACTTGGTAGGCATCACCTTGTTCCCATGTTACCACAGGACGCGTAGTAGCCGTTGCAGCCACATTAAAGGTATAGTCTTTTTGTTCTGGTTTAAATCCAGGTAGTGCCACACCATCTACCAAGATGTTATTTAGCAAGGTATTGGTCGATTTTTCTACGCTGAATTTAATGCGATAAGTATAAGTATCACCGTTTTGAGCTTTTACAGCAACACGGGTAGTACCTTCCAATCCCTCGTTGGTAATAGTTACGGTTTGGTAGGCATCGCCTTGCTCGTAACCTACCACAGGCAACTGCGTTGTACCCAATGGCAAGGGATAGGTATAATCTTGTTTGTCGTAAGCAAAACCATCTATGGTTTGACCATCTACGGTCAAATCTTTTAGGTACTTGTAATCCGATTTGGCTTTTACGTAAGTAATCTTGTAGGTTCTACTTGCACCCGATGGAACTTCTACCTTGATGGTCGATTCGCCGTCTAATCCGCCTTTTGTTATGGTGATTTTTTGGGCACCAGGAGCATATTTCGAAACGGCTTCGAGCTCGGGTTCTTGGGTAGTTTCCAACGGAACAGAAACCTTATAGCTAAACTTATTGGGGTTGAATCCTGGAATAGAAACTCCGTTTACTTTGATATCTTGCAATGTAGCATCGCTAAGTTCTGCTACGCTAAAGTTTAGCGTGTAAGTTTTAGAAACACTGGTGTCCTCTGCCGTAACAGTTACGGTAGCAGTGCATGGGAAGTTTGCACAAGTTTGCACGGTATATGTTTGTGCATCTTGTCCTTTTTCGATGGTAATAACAGGCTCACCGGTAGTACCGTATGGCAACGCAACATCGTAAGTAGTCAAGCTTCCGCTAAAGCCATTGATAGGAGTTCCATTAACCAAAATAGCTTTAGGTTGTGCATTCACCGATTTTTTGCGAATGTAGGTAAGCGTATAAGTAGAAGTAGATGAATTGTCTTCTGCTTTTACAACAATGGTAATGGGCTCACCCAATTTGCGAGGGTTGGTAATGCTTATTTCGCTACCACTTAGTTTACGACCACTACGTTTACCTACAATGTTAGCAGGCACACTGGCATCGGTTGCGTCCTCTGGCAATTCGATGGTGTAATTGTAAACATCTTTGTTAAAATCAGGCAATGCTCTGCCATCTGCTTCGACAACATAAATTTGCGAACTATACACCAAACTCAAATCATCTACAATCAGGTAGTTACCTTTGTTCAAGCCATCGGTTCGACGACCTTCGGGATAGGGAGATGCCGAAAGAATGATATTCATTTTTTCTGGAGCAAAATCCCTTGTATAGACAATGGGAACCTTTATTTCGGTCCAGTTAGCATACTGCTTTCCATAGGTTATTTTTGTACCCTTGTTGCCACAATCACCATAATAGCCTTCTGCCACTTGCTCTGCCTCTACCTCGGTACCGCATGAGTTTAGATTCTCTTCTACTACCCTACGAATATCCGATTCTTCGTCAATGTGCTCGCCTGCATCTTGACAGCCTCCACCTTTGGCTTTATATTTATGTCCTTTCGCAGTTCCTTTCCAAGCATAATAAACCAAGTTGAAGTTTTCTGGCGTTGGGGCATAACGTTTAATCCATACCGACATGGTATCGGGACGATGGGTAAAAGATACACCACCATCGGTACCTGCTGTTGCAGAATTTGTATTGATACCACTCACAAAAGACCAAGGAGTACCTAATGTAATCCAAGCTGGAGAGACCTCGGTAATACCCATTGCACCTACTTCTGTATCTATCAATTTTGCAGCATAACCGCCAAGACGACCTGCTTCTTTATGCACAACTTGTCCATAAACTTTTATACCAACATCTTTATACACATTGGCACCATACCACAAGCCTTTGCCAGTATTGGCACCCGTAGAACCGCCACCAAGTGCTGGTTTGCCATCAAATGTTTGGCTCCAATCCTCAAAACCGGGGTCAGCTACTTGAAAACCATTTGTTACAGCATTTCCGGGAACAGTCTGTGCACTGACCGTCGAAACAGCTAAACTAAACAGAATCAATAACGATAATGATAATAGATTAAATTTCTTTCTCATTGTATATAAATTAGTTAATTTACAATTTGGGCTCAAATTTACGATAATAAAACGGATTGCCTGTGTTAATATTGTGCCAAGTGTTCAATTGTTAATAAATTTAGCATAATTTGCGCTTATGAGCGCTTCTATTTTAACAAAACTATTACAAAAATGTTACAAAAATAGCAGCCACTCAACTTGGGAGTGACTGCCATCTAAATAATTGAATGTTAATTGTTTAGTTATACAGTTTGTTCTATGTTCCAAACAAAAGCACGCACGCCTACTTCCTTATTTCGGGCATCTAACTTGCGTACTACACTTAACAATTCGGGCACTTTTTCGTCCTCAACAACGGTCATAATTGCTGAGTTCATTTCGGGCCAAGTGTGGGTCCCACGACGGGGTTCGCCGCCATTGGTTCCACGACCTTGCACTTGTTCAAAAAAAGTAAAGCCACTAATTTTTAACATATCCAACATGTACTCTACACGTTCGGTATTGGCTTGATTAAATACAATAAATACAGATTTCATGGCTTACTATTTTTGTAAATTTTCGTCAATTTGCATAAACACATAATCGCGACGTTGTTGTTCTTCTTTGTCACGTTCGCCGTGGCGCGACATGATGCCATACATAACGGGAACGACAATAAGCGTTACTAAGGTAGATACCAACAAACCACCAATTACGACAATACCCAAAGGTCTCCACATTTCCGAACCTTCGCCGCTACTTACTGCCATAGGCACCATACCCAAAAGGGTGGTAAAGGCAGTCATCAACACAGGACGCAAACGCGATTGACCCGATAACTGGATAGCTTCGTTTAGTTCGTAGCCACGGTCGCGCATCAGGTTGATGTAATCGACAAGCACGATACCGTTCTTAACTACAATACCCACCAACATAACGACACCCAAAGCACCAATCATATCGAGCGAGGTTCCTGTTGCCCAAAGTGCTATAATAACACCCGAGATAGCAAAAGGCACAGACATCATGATGATGAAAGGTTTGCTCAACGACTCAAATTGCGAAGCCATTACCACATATACCAAGATAATAATCAGAACAAACAGCATACCGATATCAGCAAAACTTTCTTGTTGTTCTTCGTAATCACCACCGTAACGAACCGTTACGCCTGCAGGACGCTCCATGGGTTCTACCACTGCTTGGATTGCCGCTGCCAATTCGCCCAACGATACATCGTGAGGGGTAACCTTGATGGTTTGCATACGTTGACGTGTTTTGCGTTCAATTTCGGGTGGAGCAAGATACTCTTGTACCGATGCCAACTCGCTTAGTTTAATTAGTTTACCCGATTGAGTAGGGATGGTTAAGTTCTCGATATCCGAAATAGAGTTACGGTCTGCTTCTGACAAACGAACCAAAATATCGTATTCGTCGCCGTCTTCTTTTAGGTATCCAGCGGTATAACCATTGATACGGCTACGCACGTAACTTGCTACGGTTGCCGAATTTAATCCATGGCGGGCAGCTTTTTCTTTGTCAACCACCACTTTTAATTCGGGACGGTCTTCGTCGCGGCTTACGACAATATCGCGTGCACCTTCTATATCCACAACTGCACGTTTAATTTGTTCGGCAAACAGGTTGGTTGCATCAAAATCGTAACCATAAACTTCTATATCAACAGTAGAAGCTCCTCCACCGCCCATACCACTTGCCATTTCGCAACTATAGTCAAGAAGTTGTGGGTATTGCGCTAATTCTTTACGGATAACCTCTGCTATTTCAAAAATAGTACGCTCACGTTCGTATTTCTTGCTACAAACCACCGTCATTTGTAGTTTGTTATTAGAAGTACTGTTAATCAAAGCAGAGAAACCTGCATCGTCAGGAGAACCTGTAGTAGAAGAAATCATACGCACTTCTGGAACCAATTCCATAATACGTGCTTCTAACTGACGTGATAAGGCAGCTGTTTCTTCTACACGGGTAGTACGTTGTAGTTCTGCTTTTACGGTTAAACGACCGTTGTCGGTTTTTTGCATAAAGTCGGTACCCACAAAGCCTAAATAAGCAGGAACTAACGATGCAATAAACAAAGCAAATACAGTTACCAATGTTAATGCTTTGTGGCGCAAACAAGCACCCAAGGCTTTAGCATAAACCTCGTCCACTTTATCAAGCATGCTTACCACGTATTTTTGATACCAACCTGCTTGCACTGCTTCTTCTATCAATTTGCCATTTTCTACACGTACTTTTTTGGCACGCAATAGTTTAGAAGAAAGCATGGGAGTAAGCGTAATCGCCACTACGGTAGAAGTACATACTACGATGGTAACAATCCAGCCCAATTCCTTAAACATAATACCTGCAAAACCAGTAAGCATGGTCAAAGGAACGAATACAGCCACAATTACCAAGGTAGTTGCAATAACCGACACCCACACCTCGTTGGTCGCATAAATAGCGGCTTCGCGGGGATTTGAGCCACGTTCGATGTGCGAGGTGATGTTTTCCAATACCACAATAGCATCGTCCACCACCATACCAATAGCAATGGTAAGCGAACAAAGTGAAATAATATTGAGCGAGCTATCTACAAATAACAAGTAAATAAATGCCACAATTAGGGCGATAGGAATGGTTGCACCAATAATCAAGGTAGCACGCCAACGACCCAAGAAGAACAACACCACCAACACCACAAATAGTAGCGCATACAAGATAGATTCGATAAGCGAATCAATGGAGTTTTGGATTTCTTCCGAAGAGTCGTAAACCACATCGATGTTGATATCAGGAGGCAATTGAGTTTTAATTTGCTCCATCTTTTTGTTCAACTCGCGGCAAATTTGTACGGTATTGGCACCCGATTGTTTCATGATAACCAAACGTACCCCGTCGCGGCTGTTAATTTTTTCGTCCAAGGTAAGGTCTTTGATGGTATCACGAACAACAGCCAAGTCGCGCACATAAATTTGCTTGCCTTGAGGAGTAGTGGTTACCACTACGTTTTCAATTTCGGAGCTTTCTACGTATTCGCTACGAACTTGTACTTGGTATTGTTCATCGAGCATTTTTACACTACCCGATGCCATATTCAAGTTATTGGCACTGATGGCTGAGCCAACCAACTCCAATGGAATGTGGTAAGCATCTAATTTAGCTTGGTCGATATCAACGTACACGTAACGTTCTGGCTGACCCGACATCGAGATATTACCTACCCCATCTACTTGGTTTAACAAAGGAATAACCTCGTCGTCCAATAGTTTTTCCAAGCCTGGGTACGATTCGTCTGCCGTAATCGCATATTGGATAATAGGCATTGAACTGGAACTAAACTTAAAGATAAAGGGGTTTGAAGTTCCATCGGGCAAGTTATCTTTTACAATATCAATGTACGAACGAACATCGTTTACCGCCTCGTCCATGTTTGTACCCCACTCCAACTCCAAGGTAACTACCGAGATGTTATCCTTAGAACGAGATGTAATTTCTTTTAATCCATCAACCGAGTTCAAACTATTTTCCAACACCTTGGTAATGTTGGTTTCCATTTCGGTTGCATTTGCACCCGGATAGGTACACATCACCATAACGTATGGTGGGTCCATTTCGGGCATTTGGTCAATGGGCAGTTTTATATACGAAAACGCACCAATGATCATTACCGCTATAAAGATAAGTATAGTGGTAACCGGTTTGTTAATCGCCGTCTTGTAAATACTCATAACTACTTACTATTTAACAATTTCCAATTTTACACCGTCAACCAAGCGACCTTGACCTACAACAATCAATTCGTCGCCATCTTTTAGTTCTTGCGAAATAATTTCTACATCACGGTCGTAACGTTTGCCTAATTCTACGGTTACACGTTTGGCTACGCCAGCGTTGTTTACAAACACATAACGTTCGTTAGAACCGATAAGTTTCAATACCGATTGGTAAGGAACCATCATGCCTTTTTCTTTACCTACAGGAATAGAGGTACTTACATACATACCAGGACGCAAAAGTTCGGATGCATTAGGGATTCTAATTCTTACCGAGAAAGTATGCGACGAAGGGTCGATGGTAGGGAATACGGTTTCTACAACAGCCGAAAAGGTTTTACCGGGATAAATATCCGATGTAATGGTTAGGTTCATGCCTTTTTTAACGTAGGGGAAGTATTTTTCTTGTACGTTTACAAAGGCTTTCAACTTATCAATTTGAGTAAGTTGAAGGATGGGTTGACCTGCGCAAAGCTCACCTGCTTCAAAGTTTTTAGCCGAAATAGCTCCTGCAAAATCGGCACGCACAAACGTATTGCTTTCGTAAAGTGCCAATTGTTCTTTTACTTGTTCGTATTGGGTTTTGGTTTGGTCGTAGATTTGTTGAGAGATGCTTCCTGCTTCTTTCAACGCTTCCATACGGCTCATTTCTACGCCCAAATTAGCATAGGTAAGCTTGGTTGTTGTGTATTGGGTTGGGTCCATTTTAACCAACAACTGACCTTTAGTCACTCTATCGCCAACCTTTACTAAAATTTCGTCGATAATGCCACTAACAGACGATGATACTTTCATATTTTCGTATCCTTCTAACGTGGTAGGCAACACAACCTCGCGTTCAATCTCGGTTGTAGTCAATTTCATTACCTGCACTTTTTCTACCTTTTCTACTTCTTGAACGGTAGTTTTTTCTTCGCTACACGACGATACCGCTAACAACAACGCTATCGCAGTTAAACTGGTTACAATCTTGTTCATATTCTGTTTTTTTATCGTTTTGTATAATCAAATATTTTCCATCCCAACGAAACTTCGAACGAGTTGACGGGATTTGTGTTCATGGTTACTTCGTTAATTTTATAAGTATAGCCTGGTTGTACCAAACGGTAGCGTGCGTCCAACGAGAACACCCAAATGTCCATACCAATGCCGCAATCTAAACCAAATGAACAGATATTCAATTTAGAATCAACACCATCCATGCTTAAGGCGCCATCCTTACCAATGTTAAAATTAAAGGTAGGACCCACCATTAAACGCAAGTTAAAGTTTTTGGTATCCACCAATTTTACACCTGCCATAACAGGGATATTGATAGATTGTTCGGTAATACTTTGCGATTTTTTACCGTTAAATGTATCTTCTACCATTTGACCTATCTCATTTAAAGATGATACAAAGTGGTAGTTCAATTCTACTTGACCATAGAATCTGTAGCCTGCACGAAGCATCAAACCAGCGTCAAAACCGTATGCTTGATCGGTCTTAATTTTGAGATTCTCTGCATTAAAGGTCCAATTTTGGTCAAACCCTAACGACGAAACAAAACCAGCTTTAATACCAAAGGCTACTTGTGCAGATGCCGACAACGACACCAACGCCAAAGCTGCTATAATAAAATACTTTTTCATCGATTATTTATTTAATAAGTTTTTTAGATTAACATGTGCTTGTACCATCGACGTAAGTGCCTGAATGTAATTTTGTTGTGCACTAATTAAATTGGTACTAGTATTGGTAACATCTAACGACGATGCATAACCGTATTCAAATTTCTTAGCCATATTATCAAAAACTCGTTGCGTTACATCGATGTTGCGTTTTTGAATTTGGTAGTTATCGTATGCCGATACCAAATCGTAGCGGTATTGACGGTCTTGTACTTTTAGCTGATCTTCGGTATCAGCCAAGGTATTTTGAGCTGCTTGAGCAGCCAATTTCTTTTCGGTAACACCAGCAGCACGCACACCACTCGACCAAATAGGTACACTCAAGGTTACACCTAGGGTATTAGGAGGAGTCATGTTCATGCCTTCTGCCTGACCAAAATAGGTTTTACCGCTATATTGATAAAAACCTGTAATGGTTGGCACATATTCCATGGCTTTAAGCGTTACTTGTTTTTGTGCAAGTTCGGCTTGCTTTTTAGACAAAGCATAATCATAGTTATCTTCTAACACCAATTCGGTCGATAATAATTTCATAGCCTCGTCGGCATTTAAAATATTATCCAAATCGTCGGTAAGATCAATTACCTCATCGGCAGATACCCCCAACAACAAACGTAGCGAGCTATACAACACCTCAACCGTACGTTCTGTGGTATTGATGGCGCTTTCCATAGACGCTACTTGTACCGAAAGTTGATCGGCATCAATTTGTTCGGCTGCGCCAACCTCAACCGCATTTTGGGTCATTTTAGACAAGTTTTGCAAGTTGACTAAATTTTTACGCAACAAATCAACGGTTTCTGTGGTTGCCAAAATGTTTACATACACATTGGTAACGTTAGCCTCGATGGCTTGTACGGTTTTTGCTTTGGCTACATCTTGCATTTCTATCGCCAAGTTAGAAATAAGCGAGCCTACAATTTGTTGTCCACCAATGGTCATCGAAGCTTGCAAAGACAAGCTACCCGTTGGGTTCATGGGAATAGGCATACCTGCCAATTTTACTTCGTATCCACACATATTGGTGTAGTCTAACGAACCCGATACCTGGGGCAACATACTGGCAATGGCTTGCCAACGAGCCGCTTCGGCTTGTTTGACGCTTAAACCAGCATTTTGCACGGTTCTGTTGTGCTCAACAGCATACTGCTTTGCTTCTTCTAAACTAAGCAACATCGTTTCGGGTTGTTGCGCCATTGCCGCCAACACCCAAAACAAAGGCAGTAAACATACAATCAATCTTCTTTTCATACCTTATTATATAATACTATTTAAATTCTGAATTCGGATACGTTGTAATAATGCCTCAAGTAATAATCCATTCCTTCTTGATTGCACACAATACGCACCCAGGAATCAAGCAGGGTAAAAACATATCTCTTGTGTTCTACCTTGGGCAATCGCAATAAGTCATCTATCGCCACCTGATTCCATGCTGCAAAAAATGGCACCAAATGTGCTATGTTTAAATCGGTTCTGAACAAACCTTGTTCAATGCCCTTTTGTAGCAACGCATGCATAATGTTCAATACTTCGTTTGTACGATCCGACACCATTTTTGCATGAATCTGCGGATAAAATTTAAGCAAATCATACATGAATAGCTCGTATTTTTTGTGATGTTCGCGTGCTTCTAACGATGGACGACGCAACCACACATCCAACACATTGGTGCTATTTTCTATTTCTTGCAATTTATTGTGCTTGTCGGGCGAATTATGACAGATAGCATGGTAAATCTGTTCGATCAATGCCTCCTTGTTTTCAAATTCGGTATAAAAGGTTTTTTTGGACATATGCAATTCGTTGCATATATCATCTACCTTAATCGACTTAATGCCATACTTAACAAAAAGCGATTCAGCTACCTTTATAATATTTGAACGTACCGAAGAGTCCATTTTCTGCACAATAACAAGTGCAAAAATATAACAAATGCCTTTTTGTAGTACTTAACCAAGTGTTAAAAATTTATTTAAAAAATATTTAATTATAGTATCTTACTGATTTTCAACGCTGTATAAAGAAACTATTTTACACAAAAAGTTTCCACGTAGTCGTTTTGTAACGTCAGTGTAATAATTGATGATGATTGTTCTGCTGATAATTCCCGCGAAGTATTAATTCATTGTTATAAGAAAATAATATCTTTGTGTCACTAAACATATAAGCATATATACTCATGGAAAATATCACCTACATCCTTATAGTCTTACTTTTATTATTATACTTTAAGTGGATAATTATTATCCTAATCTTACCTATACATGTGATACATAATCAAGTAAGAAAAAAATGGAATTCAGCAGAACACATGCCTTTTTTTTCTAAAATACTTATCATGCCGTATTGGTTATGGGAAAGACTCTTTAAAGATGGCTGGGAAAGATTTATGCTTTTTCAAGTAAGTACCATTCCTTCTAATCATTTAAGAAGATTTTTATATAAAATATTGGGCGGTGAAATTGGGCCCCAAACAGTGATTCATTTTAGAACAGAAATTAGAAGATTATATTGTTTAAAAATAGGCAAAGGAAGTATCATTGGCGACAATGCATTACTAGATGCTAGAAATAAAATTATAATAGGAGAAAATGTGAATCTATCATCTAATGTATCTATTTATACAGAACAACACGACCACAGAGACCCTTATTTTGGTTGCTCAACAGGGAATAATAAATCCGTTATCATCAAGGATAGAGCATGGATAGGTAGTAATGTTATCATACTCCCAGGAGTACACATAGGCACAGGTGCTGTATGCTGTGCTGGAAGCGTTATTACAAAAGACGTTGAACCATACGCTGTAGTTGCAGGAGTGCCCGCCAAACAAGTGAACTCACGTCCTACTGATTTAAGGTATGAGTTTGATGGTAGTAGTTGTAGACTTTACTAATGTACAAAGACAAAAAAAAGCGATCCCAAATTAGGATCGCTTTTAAGTATCGGAAAGTTAGATTAATCTTCCAATAAGATGTTCATGATTTCGATGGCCGATTTCATAACAGAAGTACCAGGACCAAAGATAGCAGCTACACCTGCGTTGTACAAGTATTCATAGTCTTGCGCAGGGATAACACCACCAGCGATTACGATGATGTCTTCGCGACCTAGTTTTTTCAATTCTTCCATTACTTGAGGTACCAATGTTTTGTGACCAGCAGCCAAAGACGATACACCAAGTACGTGAACGTCGTTTTCTACTGCTTGTTTAGCAGCTTCGGCAGGAGTTTGGAACAAAGGACCCATATCAACGTCAAAGCCACAGTCAGCAAAACCAGTTGCTACTACTTTAGCACCACGGTCGTGACCGTCTTGACCCATTTTTGCAATCATGATACGAGGTTGACGACCTTCTTTTTTAGCGAATTCGCCAGTAAGTTCAAGGGCTTTTTTGAACTCGTCGTTGTTTTTGGTTTCTGAGCTATACACGCCTGAAATAGTTCTAATGGTTGCTTTATAACGTCCTACTACCACTTCGCAAGCGTCAGAGATTTCGCCCAACGAAGCACGTACACGAGCAGCTTCTACGGCTAATTCCAACAAGTTGCCTTCGCCAGTTTTAACGCATTCGGTAATGGCATCCAATGCTTTCTTAACATCGGCTTCGTTACGGTTAGCGCGCAAAGCTTGCAAGCGTTCAATTTGTTGTTTACGAACAGCGGTATTATCTACTTCTAAGATATCGATAGGATCTTCGTGATCCAAACGGTATTTATTAACACCAACGATGGTTTGAGCACCCGAGTCAATGCGAGATTGAGTACGAGCAGCAGCTTCTTCGATACGCATTTTAGGAATACCGGTTTCGATAGCAGCAGCCATACCACCCAATTTTTCGATTTCTTCGATGTGAGCCCAAGCTTTTTCTGCCAACTCGTTGGTTAACGATTCAATGTAGTAAGAACCAGCCCATGGGTCGATTTCTTTACAGATCTTGGTTTCTTCTTGGATGTAAATTTGAGTATTACGAGCAATACGAGCCGAGAAGTCGGTAGGAAGCGCGATAGCTTCGTCCAATGCGTTGGTGTGCAACGATTGGGTGTGACCCAAAGCAGCGCCCATTGCTTCGATACAAGTACGGCCTACGTTGTTGAATGGATCTTGCTCGGTTAGCGACCAACCCGAAGTTTGGCAGTGTGTACGCAATGCCAATGATTTTGGGTTTTTAGGATTGAATTGTTTTACGATGCGAGCCCACAACATACGAGCAGCACGCATTTTGGCAATTTCCATAAAGTGGTTGGTACCGATTGCCCAGAAGAATGACAAACGAGGAGCAAATGCGTCAATGTCCATGCCTGCATTCACACCAGCACGCAAGTATTCCAAACCATCAGCCAAGGTGTAAGCCAACTCGATGTCGGCAGTAGCACCAGCTTCTTGCATGTGGTAACCCGAAATAGAAATCGAGTTAAATTTAGGCATGTTTTTAGAGGTATATTCAAAGATGTCAGCGATAATCTTCATCGAGAATTTAGGAGGATAAATATAGGTATTACGCACCATAAATTCTTTTAGGATATCGTTTTGAATGGTACCTGCCATTTCTTCTAATTTAGCGCCTTGTTCCAAACCTGCGTTGATGTAGAACGCCAAGATAGGAAGCACAGCACCGTTCATGGTCATAGATACCGACATTTTGTTCAAAGGAATACCGTCGAACAATACTTTCATATCTTCTACCGAGCAGATAGACACACCTGCTTTACCAACGTCACCAACTACACGTTCGTGGTCAGCATCGTAGCCACGGTGAGTAGCCAAGTCGAATGCTACCGACAAACCTTTTTGGCCAGAAGCCAAGTTACGACGGTAGAATGCGTTTGATTCTTCTGCAGTAGAGAAACCTGCGTATTGACGGATGGTCCAAGGACGCATAGGATACATGCCGCTATAAGGTCCACGCAAGAAAGGAGGAAGACCTGCAGCGTAGTTCAAGAAATCAAAATCTTTGATGTCTTCTTGGGTATAAACTGGTTTTACAGGAATTTGTTCCGATGTAGTCCAGTTGCTTTCGTTGTTACCGGCATATTGTGATGCAGCAACGTTTTTAATGTCTATGGTATTAAAATTTGGTTTCATACAATTTTCATTTTTAAATGCTACACCTTTTATTAAATGCCTAATTGTTTATTGAATGCTTTCAAGGTTTCAAGCACGTTTACACGTACGTGAATAAAGTTTTCGATGCCTGCAGCTTGCAAATCTTCCATACAAGCAGGAGCTCCTGCCACCACAAAGATTTGTTTACCATCAATGGCTTTGAAAGCTGGAATAGCCAATTCGGCGTATTCGTCATCGCTAGAGCAAAGAACGATGATGTCTGCACCTGCAGCTTGAGCAGCAGCAACACCTTCTTCTACAGTAGCAAAGCCAAGGTTGTCGATAACTTCGTAACCTGCACAAGCAAAGAAGTTACAAGAGAATTGCGAACGAGCCAAACGCATCGCCAAGTTACCAATGGTAAGCATGAATGCTTTAGGACGTTTAGCAGCAGCTTCGGTCGCTAAGCGCAAGCTTTCAAAGGCTTCGGCAGCACGGCCAGCAGGCAATTTATCCAAACCAGCCTCGGTAGCGCAACCGCATTTGCATGCGCAAGCTTCTTTGCTGATTTTTGTAGCAGCCATTTCGTTGAAGTTGGGGAATTGGTTGGTACCCAACAAAATTTCTTTGCGCGATGCCACGTCTTTAGCACGTTTAGCAGCGTTTTCGGCAACGGCTTTTTGAATAGAGCCAGCACTAACTGCAGCAAAGAAACCACCTTCGTTTTGAACTTGCAAGAATAAATTCCAAGCTTGTTCTGCAACCATAGCGGTTAGGTTTTCGATGTAGTAAGAACCAGCAGCTGGGTCAATTACTTTGTCAAAGTTAGATTCTTCTTTCAATAGCAATTGTTGGTTGCGTGCGATGCGTTCTGAGAATTCGTCCGATGTTTGGTAAGTAACATCAAAAGGAAGAACAGTAATCGAATCTACACCACCCAAAGCTGCACTCATGGCTTCGGTTTGGGTACGTAGTAAGTTTACGTGTGCATCGTAAACGGTTTTATTGTAAGTGCTGGTTACTGCGTGTGCTTTCATTTTTGCGGCGCACAAACATTTAGGAGCGTATGCTTCTACAATTTTAGCCCATAACAAACGAGCAGCACGGAATTTAGCAATTTCCATAAAGTAGTTACCGCCAATACCAAATGCAAATTTGATTGATTTAGCAGCAGCATCTACGTCCATACCCGCTTCGGTAAGCATTTCTAAGTATTGATTACCCCAAGCCAAAGCATAGCCCAATTCTTGCGAGCAGTAAACACCAGCATTGTTCAAACTAACAGCGTTTACACCTATCATGCGGTATTTAGGCAATTCTACAGCGGCTTCAATGGCATTTTTAGCAATTTCAGTTACTTCTTCTGCGCTCAATGCTTTGCCTTTGGTTAGCATAGCGTTGATAGGGTCGCAGCAGATAGAACCTTTAAGTTCTGCCAAATTGTAACCTTCTTTTTTGAAGTAAGCAATAAGCAAGCTTGCCAATTCGGGCGCTTTGCGTACACATACTTTAAAGTTCAATTCGATAGCATCGGCTTTGATTCCTGCCAAAAGGGTTTCGATGGTTTCGGCAGAAAGTTCTTTGCCCAATTGGAAGCAAAGTGAATCGATACCTTTGTTAAGTACATCCAATGCTTTAGCGTTAGCACTTTTAACGCATGCTTTTGCGTTAATGTCTTGACGAACCAACCATTGATTGCTTTCTTTGGTACCACGAACGAATGGGAATTCGCCAGGAGCCGATTGAGTGGTTTGCAACGCCGCCAAATCTTCTTGACGGTAAAAAGGCATTACATTAAAGCCTTCTGGAGTTCTCCAAACCAACTTTTTGGAAAAGTCTGCGCCTTTAAGGTCGGCAGTAATTTTGTCCATCCATTCTTGCGTAGAAATAGCAGGAAAGTCGGCCAAAAAATTAAGTTTCTTTTGTGTCATACTATTTGTTTTTAACAGTGTACTTAAATTTTTGAATACGAGCCACAAATATACAAATAATAATTGATAGTTGAGAAAGGAGAAAGGAGAAAATTTTGAGTAGCGAGCGCAGAAGCAAAGCTTGCTTTGATTATGCCGAGTCACGAAAAATTTCATGAGCGAAGCGAATAAAGGATATTTTTTGACTAATCGGTGATTCGACGAATCGACTAATCGGCTTTATTAATTGATAGTTGAGAAAGGAGAAAGGAGATTTTTTGTGCAAGCCGAGTGCAGAGGCAAGTTTACTTGACTATGCCGAGGCGCAGCTAAAAAACACGAAATGCGAAGCATTGAGTAAAGTTGCGATTAAGTGAGAGCAAAAACAAGTTTACTTGGATTTGCCGAGCGGGAGCAAAATCATGAGGGCGTAGCCCGAATAATCGTTGACAGTTTGCGCAAAATCAAAGAAAACCCCGTAGGGGTTAATCTGTATAATAGGCAGGTTTTTGAGGCGCGAAGCTCCAAAAAGACCTGTGTTTTGCGAACAACCCACCTCCCATTCAATTTCGTTTAAAAATAAAAATATATCGTTTTTCGATAAATTTATTTTGTTTTTCAAAAAACATACGTATCTTTGCATCGCAAAACTAATTAGTTCGTAACACAAAGTCTAAACTTATAAACTTACAAAAATGGAAAATAAAATGAGAATGTTTAAAGTAATGTCTGCATTACTCTTGCTACTGGTTATTGGAAACACATTTATGCAAAATAATGCCATGATAGATGCCATGGCAAATCCTATGAAAGGTCCTTCGGAGCCTTCTGCCGAAACTCCTGTATTAGAATTGCCTATGGTATGTATATTAAAGGCAACTGAATCGGCAACTGTTTGGCCTTCCATTGACTTAGGAACGGTAGGATTTGGTAATCAAACTGCGCCAGCTCATTTAACCATAGCGCCCGAGGAGCCTGGTGTATCGATTGTTTGGTTAAAAGCAACAGCTCAAAATAGGCATGAGCTTAAATCCGTATTCATTACCTACGCAATTGTATTGATACTAATGTCGCTTGCCCTTTTTGTATTTTTGGTGATGGTTTTGGTAGCTGCATGTAAAATATTATGGAATTTTACCCGCGAACGCATTTTTACACTTCAACAATCAAAACGCCTTACTCGTTTGGCTATCTATTTAGTAGTTTTAGGCGTACTAAACAATGCTGTGGGTTTGTTCTCACACTACTATGCTGCAGCGCACGTGTCTATTGAAGGTTGGAATTTTGTCATGCCCAGTTTGTCTTGTGGTGATTTTATTGTAGCCCTTCTTATCTTGCTCTTTAACGAAATGTTAAAGCATTCTATTTTACTAAAAGAAGAACAATCGTTAACTATTTAATACCATGCCAATAGTAGTAAATTTAGATGTAATGATGGCCAAGCGAAAGATTTCTCTTGGAGAATTGGCAGAAAAAGTGGGTATTACTCAAGCCAACTTGTCCATCCTAAAAACAGGCAAAGCCAAAGCTATACGTTTTGCCACATTGGAAGCCATTTGCGAGGCGCTTGATTGCCAACCATCCGATATTTTAGAGTATGTAAAAGAATAAAATGATGTTATTATGAAAAAATATGTATTATTATCAGCAGTTGCATTGGCAACATTCATGACTTCGTGTTGCGATTATTCGTACGAAGAAGAACCAAACCGTGTATTTATTGAAGACCTAACAGTAGAAACTGTTGCTCACGAATATTTTGAAGAAAACAGAAGACAAACTCCAGTTATCTCTGCCCCTGCAGAAAGAATTCCTATTGATGGTTTTGCTGAAATGCTTGAAATAGACACCACATTTATGAAATATTGGGACGTAGTTTGCAATGGTCAAAAAGTAAATGCAAAGGGTGATGCTGTGCTTATGTTTCATCGCATTCCAAAGTTTATGGTGGTTCATGCCGATGGCAAAGTAGCTTGTTATAAAGACTTTAGAAACTTAGGCAACGAAAACGTGTCTTTGGATTTAACAAACTGTATTTGCACCACTTGCATTGGTTACATAACCGATAATTACATTGCTTTGCTTACTCCAGAGCACCGCAACTACAATTGGGAAACAGACAATAGACTTCGTTGTTTAGACTTTTATTCGCTTGCTGACGGCACTTATTTGGGTAGTTTTAAATTGCCACAAGAGGTGGATGATATGTGGATTCAGGATGTAAATTTTGCCAACGGCTTATTGGAAGTGTATTACACCGGCCACCTTTTCAGCGAAAAGTACACGTACAAATTTAGCAAAGATATTGAGTCACTCCTAAACAAAGAATAATATGTTTTGGCAGTTTTTGTTGTGAAGAAGATTTAGAGATAGGAACCAATAATTAGCAAAATTTATTGTACTTTTACGCACCCAAAAGAACATGGAAGAATTAACCCCACAGGATAGCAGAATTATCTTTAAGTTGCACCAAAAGTTTGGCAAAGCACTTAAAGATTATGGCCTTATTGCCGATGGCGATAAGGTGGTGCTGTATAATGCAGGCAGCAGCACTATGCTGTCCTCCACCGCTTCCGGCTATAAGCTGGCCGGTGTGGCGGCAACCCCCGAAAACGATAAGATCGTCACCC
>CALDQH010000044.1 GCA_937911935.1 uncultured Bacteroidales bacterium
CATGCCACCGTTGTATGTTTTTTCGTAGGTAGCTTGACCAAATGATGCCAAACCAACAATTACGTTGCCAGGTTTGATGTTGGCGTTGTTGATAACATCGCTGCGTTTCATGCGGCAAGTAACGGTGCTATCTACAATAATGGTGCGCACAAGGTCGCCTACGTCGGCAGTTTCACCACCAGTAGCATATACGCCTATGCCCATTTCGCGTAGTTCTGCCAATAATTCGTCGGTACCGTTGATGATGGCAGAAATAACTTCGCCTGGAATGAGTAGTTTGTTGCGACCAATGGTAGATGAAACCAAAATGTTATCAACAGCACCTACGCATAGCAAGTCGTCGATGTTCATGATAAGCGCATCTTGCGCAATGCCTTTCCATACCGACAAATCGCCTGTTTCTTTCCAATAAAGGTAAGCAAGCGACGATTTGGTACCAGCACCGTCGGCGTGCATGATGTTGCAATACTCGCTATCGCCTCCCAAAATATCGGGAATGATTTTGCAAAATGCTTTGGGATATAGCCCTTTGTCAATGTTTTTAATGGCGTTGTGCACATCTTCTTTGGATGCTGATACGCCGCGTAAGTTGTAACGTTGATCGCTCATATGGTTAGTTTAATTTGTATCGATAGGTTATGGTTCCTGTTTGTATGGTGTTTCCGCTAATACCATTGAATTTAGCTTTAAGAGCAGCTTGCTCTGCATCGCGACGCATAGAGGCATCTCCGATGGTTGTCCCAGCAGCCCCTGCGCGTGCCGAAATAACCGTTCCTGTTGCATTTACTTCGATGGTAACAACGATAACGCCTTCTTCGTTTTTGGTGTAGGCAGGCGAGGGTAACGTACCTTTGATGCTTCTGCCGTTTAAGTTATAACTGTGTCCATTGCCTGTTCCGCCTCCATTGCGATTGGTCGATTCGGCACTTCCAAATGGATTGCCTTGGTTGTCTGGTTTTGAGGTAGAACCTTCGCCAGTAGATGAGGTGTTAGTGCCTTTGCCTCCACTTCCAAATGCATTTTTTGCGGTAGCCGATGCTTTTTTAGCCGCTTCTTCTTTGCGTTTGCGTTCTGCTTCTTCGGCTTTGCGTTTTTCTTCGGCAATACGCTTTTCTTCGGCAATGCGTTTGGCTTCGGCTTCTTGTTGTTTTCGAAGTTCTTCTTGGCGTTGACGTTCTAATTCTTTTTCGCGTTCAGCCTTTTCGCGCGCTTCTTTCATTTCCAACGATTCTTCGATGTCTTGGGTTTGCAAATCGGGTTGCGAAGGTGTTGGTGTTTCTACTACTGGAGGTGTCGTCGCTTCGATTGGTTCTGATGGAGGAACTAATTGTTCTTCGATGTCCTTTTGAGGGGCTGGCTCGAATAGACCGTCGCCCATATCCGAAGTGCCATAATTGACCGTAAGCCCTTCTTCTGTTTCGGGAATAACGGTAACAAGGCCGGTAAACAAAAGTACCAACAAAAGCAACAGATGCACTAAAACAGAACCGATAAAACCGGCTATTTTGCTGTCTTTATTTTTGTTGTTCGATTTCATTCGCGTACGGGACGAGTGGCAATCACTAATTTAAATTGGTTTTTATTGGCAATGTTAAGTACGCGTACTATTTCGCGATAAGGTACACTTTCGTCTGCATAAAGTGCTACGTACATTTCGGGTTCTGCAGCTACGACGCCTTGCAAGAATGGTTCGATTTCTTCGAAAGCAACTGCTCGCTCTTTTTCTTTGCCAGTAGCTACGTAAAATTGCAAATTAGCGTCGATGAATACACGTGTAATGGGTTTGGCTGCAGCCTGACTGCTACTTTTGGGTAATACCAACTTGATAGCACTGGGGGTTACAACCGTCGAGGTAATCATGAAGAAAATAAGCAACAAGAATACCAAGTCGGTCATAGACGACATGCTAAACGTAGGATTTACCTTATTTCGTTTTTTTAGTGCCATCTGCTTTTATTTTATAGGCTCGTTTAATAAATCCATAAATTCCATGGTACGCGATTCCATTTTTTGTACCACTTGATCTACTTTCGATACCAATAAGTTGTAGGCAAAATAAGCGATGATACCTACAATTAACCCTGCAACCGTGGTAATCATGGCGGTGTAAATACCGTTAGAAAGTACCGTAATATCTACGTTATTGCCTGCATTTGCCATATCGTAGAAAGCTTGAACCATACCGATAACTGTACCCAAGAATCCCAACATAGGAGCACCACCGGCAATGGTAGCTAACATGTTAAAACCTTTTTCCAATTTGTTGGTTTCAAGGTTGCCTACGTTTTCGATGGCTACCAAAACATCGTTCATGGGTTTGCCCAAACGCGAGATGCCTTTTTCAATCATACGCGCAGCAGGTGTGTTTACTTGTTGGCATAGGTTGGTGGCGGAGTCAATTTTGCCTTCCATGATGTAATCTTTGATACGATCCATGAAAGTGGTGTCTTCTTTGGATGCTTTGTTGATGGTAACCCAACGTTCGATAAAGATATAAACAGCAACAAAAGACATGATAAGCATGGGTATCATAATCCATGGGCCGCCTTTTTGTGCCATTTCCCAATAGTTCATTTCTGCTACTTCGGGAGCTACTTGTGCGGTACTGTCTGCAAGAGCAGCGCCGGTTGCTTGTATTTGTAATAGTACGTTTGAAAGTGTCATGTATGTTTAGTGTTTAGTTAGTCGAAAGTCGAATGGTGTTTTGTTGTTAAAAAATAAGTTGTTGGTTGTATTGTTTAATAGTCTCTTGTAAACCTAAATATAGAGCATCCGAAATCAAAGCATGACCAATGGAAACTTCGTCCAAATAGGGCAATGCTTGTGCAAAATAACGTAAGTTCTGTAAGTTTAAATCGTGACCCGCATTTACTTGTAAACCGCAGTTGTGTGCAATTTGCGATGCAGCGGCAAAAGGAGCCACAGCCGATGCAGCATCCGCTGGAAATTGGGTAGCGTATGGTTCGGTGTAGAGTTCAATGCGGTCGGTGCCTGTGAGTGCTGCCGTTTCGATGATTTCGGCACGTGTGTCCGTAAAAATCGAGGTTCTGATGCCATTACGTTTAAATTCTGCCACGATTTCGGTTAAAAAATCACGGTGTTTGATGGTATCCCAACCTGCGTTTGAGGTAAGGGCTTCGGGTGGGTCTGGCACCAAAGTTACTTGGGTAGGTTTAACGTCTAAAACCAATTGGATGAAGGAGTCTTGTGGGTATCCTTCTATGTTAAATTCGGTGGTAAGGTGTTGCTTAAGTTCGCGCACGTCGGCATAGCGAATGTGACGCTCGTCTGGACGGGGGTGCACCGTGATGCCATCCGCTCCAAATTTTTCGCAATCAAGTGCCACTGCCAATACATTGGGGGTATTGCCGCCGCGTGCATTGCGAATGGTAGCCACCTTGTTGATATTTACGCTTAATGTTGTCTTTTTCATAAAAAATAACTTACTTTGCAAGTAATATTGCCCCTAAAAAGGGTATTTGTGGGCTTTATACTAAAAACGAACAAAGTTAATCATTTATTGCAGATAAACTTCTATTTATGGCAGAAAATTATCCACCCATTCAGAAAGTTGCCGTATTTGGTAGCGTGCACAAACAAGGGTTTTCCAAGGCATCGACCGAATTGTTGACCAATCTGGAAAAATACAATGTGTCTATTTACTTGGACGAGAAGGTATGCCAATTTCTAAAATCGGCAGATGCCTATTTGCCACAAAATTACCATGTGGTAAAAAAAGACGATGCATTGCAAGTTGACTTGGCATTGAGTTTAGGAGGTGATGGTACTTTTTTGAAAACTGCCAAACGCGTGGGTAGTGCTGGAATACCTATTTTGGGTATTAACTTGGGTAATTTGGGCTTTTTGGTGGATGTAAAAGGCGATGAAATTGCAGCAGCTATAGACGAAATTATGCAACGTGGTTTTACCATCGAAGAACGTTCGTTGTTGATGTTGTATGCGCCCGATATTTTGCCCGATAAACAGGCTGTCGCGCTCAACGAAGTGGCCGTGCTAAAGCAGGATACATCCTCGATGATTAAGGTTCATACCTCGCTTAATGGCAACTATTTATGTACTTATCGTGCCGATGGTTTGTTGATTTCTACACCTACGGGTTCGACTGCATACGCTTTGAGTGTAGGAGCGTCTATTTTGATGCCCGAAAACAATAGTTTTGTCGTGTCGCCCGTTGCTCCACATAGCCTCAATTTACGTCCTGTTGTTGTACCAGATCATTGGCAAATCGACTTGGATGTAGAAAGCCGTAATCACCATTTTTTAATTGCCATTGACGGTAAATCGATGGTGTGCAAAAGTGGGGTGCATTTGGTATTGCGCAAGGCTGATTATGCTGTAAAAGTAGCCAAACGCAATGGACATACTTATTTTCAGACTTTGCGTGAAAAATTGATGTGGGGAGCAGATGCTCGCTTGGATGTTTAATGAAAGCGGCAGATTCATATACGATATTAGGCATTGACCCAGGTACAACCGTAATGGGGTATGGTGTGTTGTCGTACACGGGCAATAAAGCTACGTTGGTAGATTTGGGTTGCGTACAATTTAAAGATTGCCATACGCACTACGAAAAGTTGCAGAAAGTGTTTGACATCATGAGCAACCTGATCGAACGTTATCAGCCAAATGAAATGGCGATAGAAGCTCCTTTTTATGGCAAAAATGTGCAATCGATGCTTAAGTTGGGTAGGGCACAAGGGGTTGCTATTGCAGCTGCCATGCGTAGTGGCCTTACGGTAGATGAATACAGTCCTTTAAAAGTGAAGATGGCGATAACGGGTAATGGTGCTTCCTCTAAAGAGCAGGTGGCAGATATGTTGCGCCGATTTTTGCACATCCCGCTCGATGATCTGAACCTTAAATTAGACGCCACGGATGCTTTGGCAGTGGCATACTGCCATTTTCTACAAAAAAAGAACCCCGTTTCTGACAAACCCTACAAAAACTGGAAGGATTTTTTAGCCAAAAACGGGGATCGTATCAAAAAATAGTTGCCTTATTCTTCTTCGGCAGCCATGTTGTGGTAAACGTTTTGAACGTCTTCGTCTTCTTCGATTCTGTCCAATAGTTTTTGAATGGCAGCACGTTGTTCTTCGGTAACGGTTTTGTAGTCGTTAGGGATACGTTCAAATTCGGCGCTGTTGATGTCGAAACCATTGTCTTCTAAGTATTTTTGGATAGCAGAGTACGATTGGAAATCGCCGTAGAATACGATGTTGCCTTCGTCGTCTTGATCCAATTCTTCTACACCAAAGTCAATCAATTCCAATTCTAATTCTTCTAGTTCCATGCCTTCTTTGGGAACAATCGAGAATACACATTTGTGGTCGAATAAGAATTGCAAGCAACCACTGGTGCCCAACGAACCACCTGCTTTGGTAAAGTAGCTACGTACGTTAGCCACGGTACGCATGTTGTTGTCGGTAGCGGTTTCTACAAAAATGGCGATGCCGTGAGGACCGTATCCTTCGTAGTTGATTTCTTTGTAGTTGCCTTCGTCTTTAGAGAATGCTTTTTTGATGGCACGTTCTACGTTTTCTTTGGGCATGTTTTCTTTTTTAGCTTGTTGCATCAACATGCGCAAACGAGGGTTGCCGTTTGGATCGCTGCCTGCTTCGCGTACAGCGATGGTAATTTGTTTGCCTAATTTGGTAAAAACGCGAGCCATGTTGCCCCAGCGTTTCATTTTGGTAGCTTTGCGGTATTCAAATGCTCTTCCCATGTTTTTTTATGTTTAGTTGTTTAGTTCGCTTCGCTCATGAAGTTGCTCACGCTCGGCATAATCAAAGTAAACTTTGCTTCTGCACTCGCTTAATCGCAACTTTAGTCGTTTAGTTGTTTATTCAATGCTTCGCATTTTATGATGTTTGGCTTCGGTTCTGCATAACAAATAAATTTGTTCTGCGTTCACCTTGCGCAAACATTAGGTGTTTAGTCGTTTAGGAATTAACTCCTAACTCCTAACTCCTAACTCCTAATTCTTATCTTATCGTAGCACCCAACTTCTCTTGGAATGCTTGGATAAGGCGTTGCATCACGTTGTCAATTTGCTTGTCCTGCAAGGTTTTTTCTGCATCTTGCAAGGTGAAATTAACCGCGTACGAAATTTTGCCTGGTTCAAGGTTCTTTCCTTCGTAAACGTCGAACAAAACCACTTTCTTAAGCAATTTTCGTTCTACATCAAATGCCGTTTTTTCTACTTCTTGGAAAGTAACGGTTTTGTCCAGAAGCAATGCCAAGTCGCGTTTTACTTCGGGATATTTAGGAATATCTTGGTAAGTTACCTTGCTGTTTTTAAGCCCTTTTAGTACGGTGGGCCACAAGATATCGGCATAGAATACATCTGTGTCAATGTCAAATGCTTTGAGCAATGATTTGCTAACTATACCCATGTGTGCCAATACTTTACCGCCACGGGTTACGCAAGCAATGGCTTGGCTGTAAATGTCGCTTTGGTAAGACTCGATGGTGTAGGTACCTGCTTTAATGCCCAAACGGGTAAGACCGTTTAGCACGTATGCTTTTAGGTCGAAAAAGCTTACTTTCTTTTCGGCATCGGTCCAACTAATATCGTTGCGGTTGCCACACATCCAAATGCCAGCGTGCAATTCTTCCGAATAAGCAGCCAATGGTTTTTCGGCATTTGCTTTTTCTGCATCGTAGTGGTAGCACGAACCAAATTCGTAAAACTTAAGGTTGTTTTGGCGGTGGTTGCGGTTGCGTGCGATGCTTTCCAAACCGCCAAATAGCAAGGTTTGACGCATTACGCTCAATTCGGCACCCAATGGGTTCATGATTTTTACTGCTTGCTCAACTGGATAGCTTTTCAAGTTGGTGTAGTACGAAATGCGGGTAAGCGAGTTGTTCAATATTTCGTTGAAACCAGCACCCGTCAAATCGTCTGCTAATTTGTTTTGCAAAGCAATGGTGTCGGGTTTGTTGATGTAGCTGATAGCCGATTTTAGCGAGCTATCGGGTTGAATATTGTTGTAACCATAGATGCGCAAAATATCTTCGATAACATCCACATCGCGGCATACATCGGTACGATAAGCAGGAATCGAAAGTAACAAAGTGCCTTCGTTTTCGCTTAAAATTTCAATTTCCAATCCTTTTAGGATGTTTTTTACCGTAGCTTGGTCGATGTCTTTGCCAATCAAGCGGTTTACTTTGTCGTACGACAAGCTAACTTGGCAATTTTCGATGGGGTTAGGGTAGATGTCCACGATGTCCATCGAAACCTCACCACCTGCTACTTCTTGAATCAATAGCGCAGCACGTTTTAATGCATACAAAGTGATGTTAGGGTCACAACCACGTTCGTAGCGGAATGAAGCATCGGTGTTTAGTCCATGACGACGAGCTGTTTTGCGTACCGACACAGGGTTAAAGTATGCACTTTCGATGAATACTTTGGTGGTGCTTTCGGTAACGCCCGAGTCCAAACCGCCAAATACACCTGCAATACACATACCTTCTTGAGGGTTGCAAATCATCAAATCGTTGGCAGAAAGCTTGCGTTCTACACCGTCCAAGGTAGTAAATGGAGTGCCTTCGGGTAGGTTGCGTACGATCACTTGGTTATCTTTGATTTTGTCGCCATCGAATGCGTGCAAAGGTTGACCCAATTCGTGCAAAATGAAGTTGGTTACGTCCACAATGTTGTTGATGGGGCGCAAACCAATGGTCGATAATTTATTTTTTAGCCAATCGGGCGATTCTTTGACGGTAACGCCACTTATGGTAACACCAGAATAGCGGGGACATGCTTCGGTGTTTTCTACGACTACATTTACTTGGTAGTTGTTGTTGGCCACTGCAAAGGCATCTACCGAAGGTTTGTTAAGGGTTAATCCTAAACCTGCTGCTAAGTCGCGTGCTACACCAAAGTGCGAAATCGCATCCGAACGGTTAGGGGTAATATCAACTTCGATAAGGGTGTCGTCTTCGATGTGGTAGTATTCTTTGGCAGGTGTACCAATGATAGCATCTTCGGGTAGTTCGATAATGCCATCGTGCGATGTGCCAATACCAATTTCGTCTTCGGCGCAAAGCATACCAAACGATTCAACACCTCTGATTTTTGATTTCTTGATGGCAAACGACTCGTCGCCACTATAAAGTTTGGTGCCAACGGTAGCCAAAATGGTGGTTAAGCCAGCGCGGCAGTTGGCGGCACCGCATACAACTTGTATGGGTTCGCCGTTTCCAGCATCGACAGTAGTGATGTGTAGGTGGTCAGAGTTAGGGTGTTCTTCGCAAGTAAGTACTTTTGCTACTACCAATCCTTCTAACCCGCCTTTAATGCTTTGAACGGTTTCGGTGGTGCCTACTTCTAATCCCAAAGAGGTTAGCTTTTTTGCTGTTTCCTCGGGCGATAGGGTCAAGTTAATGTATTCTTTAAGCCAATTATACGATATGTTCATATTGCTCTAATTTTTAGCCCACAAATTTACAATTTTATCTTGAAAAGTGAAAATAAATGTTTTTTCTTTTGTTGATTATTCAGGCTTCGCCTTCATGATTTTGCTCCCGCTCGGCATAATCAATGCTGGGCACTTCGACAGGCTCAGTGACCGCATTGCTTCTGCTCTCGCTTACTCGCAAAATTCGTCGATTCCTCGATTAGCCGATAAAAAACCACCTCACCGAATCACCGCCTCACCGAATCACCTTAGCGCAGCGATTTTAAATACTTTTCTAATCTATCCATGCCTTCTTTGATGTTTTCGAGCGAGTTAGCATAGGAGAATCGAACAAAGCCTTCGCCACCTGTGCCAAAATCAACGCCTGGCGTAATGCCTACATGCGCTTTCTCCAATACGTCAAAGGCAAATTGTAGCGAATTGTTGGTATATTTGGAGGCATCTACAAACACGTAAAAAGCACCTTGCGGATCGACAGGAATGGTAAAGCCCATGCCGCGCAAACGCTCTAAAAGGTACAAACGTCTTTCGTTGTACGTATTGAACATGGTTTGTTCGTAGTCGGATGTGTCACGTAGGGCAGCAATGCCGGCTTTTTGAGCAGTACTCGAGGCGCATATCAAAAAGTTTTGTGCCAATTTTTGTAGGGCAGGCATATACTGTTTAGGAGCAATTAGGTAGCCTAATCGCAACCCTGTCATGGCAAAGCGTTTGCTAAAACCGTTGAGCACAAAGGCATTGTCGGTATATTCCAAAATGGAATGCGCTTTGCCTTCGTAAACCAAACCGTGGTAAATTTCGTCGGATATAACAGGTACGCCCAATTGGGCTACTTGCTGCATAAAATCGGCAGAAAGCACCGTGCCTGTTGGGTTCATGGGCGAATTGATAAAGATAGCCGCTGTGTTGTCGGTTATTTTATTTTTGATGTCTTCTACTTTGTATTGGAAACCATTTTCGGCATTGAGAGGTACAAAAATAGGAGTGGCGTGTGCACCTAACACAAAGTTTTTGTAGCAGGCATATCCAGGATTTGATAAAATAACTTCCGAGTCCCTGTTGCAAAGTAGCAACATGGTAAGTAGAATAGCGGGCGACGAACCCGATGTGACCAATATTTGGTCGGGGCTTACGCTTACGCCGTATTCACGCTCATATAGGTTGGCAATTTCCTGACGTAAAACGGGGTCGCCCAACGAATGGGTGTAGTGGGTTTGGTGGTTTTTATAGGCATCGACCACAGCCTCGGTAACACATTCGGGTACATCAAAGTCGGGTTCGCCAACTTCCATGTGTATAATGTCAACGCCTTGGCGTTGCAATTCATTGGCTCTCTCTAATACGTCCATAACAATAAAGGACGTCATTTTATCTACTAATGGGTTCATTATTTATTCTTCTACTTCAAAGGGTTTGAAATGAAAGTCGTTAATCGATTTTTCTTTGGAAAAACAAAAGAAAGTAGCCTCTGCACTGCTACATAACTCGCCATTTTGCAAAAGTTCGCAGTCTATAAAAATAAAATTGCGCTTGGTTTCTCTGATTTTAGCTCGGATTTCGACAGGATTACCGTCGATATACACAGGTCTTTTGTATTTAACATTCAGTTGGGTGGTCATGCCTGCCAATTGGCATTTGCGCGAAATCAACCAGCCGCATGTTTCGTCTAATAAAGTGGCCTGAATGCCTCCGTGAATCGTGTCTATCCAACTTTGGTAATTACTTTGAGGAACCCAAGTTGTGCTAACGTAATCGCCGTCTTCGTAAAATTCCAAGTGTAAACCAATGGGGTTGTGTGGAGCACAAGCAAAGCAGTTATACCCTTTTTGAATATCGCCCTCGTTGGTGTAAGGATTGATAATTTTATGTTTCATGGCCTAATTTCTATAGAATGACTGCAAAAGTAATAAATATCTGCCAAAAATATTACTTTTGTATGATAAACTATATGTCGATGATAAATCCTAAAAAGATTCTGTTACACTGTTGTTGCGCCCCTTGTGCTGCTCCTATCTTGGAGTGGTTAAAAGAGAATCAGTACGAAGTGATACTTTATTTTTATAATCCGAATATTTACCCCGAGCAAGAGTACATTATTCGGAAAAACGAATTGTTGCGATATGCCAGTGAATTGGGCCTCACTGTTGTAGATGATGATTACAAACACGATGAGTGGTTGCAGTACATTGCAGGATTAGAGCAAGAAAAAGAGCGAGGAGGACGTTGTCTGCAATGTTTTAAGATGCGTCTGTTGGCTACAGCGCGTGTGGCAGAGCGTATGCAAATTCCGGTTATTGCTACCACGTTAGCATCGTCGCGTTGGAAAAGTTTACCGCAGATAGAAGAAGCTGGCAAGTGGGCAGAAGCGCAGGTAACTGGCGTTGAGTTTTGGGCAAAAAATTGGCGAAAAGATGGTCTGCAGGAGCGCAGGCGCATACTTCTCGCCGAAAATAATTTTTACAACCAAGTTAATTGCGGTTGTGAGTTCTCCCAACCTTAATAAACTTGGTTGTTGCTTGTCACTCGTCACTTGTCGCTAGTATTCGGGCCCTTCGACAGGCTCAGGGACCGAATAGGGCGGAGCATCGCACGCGATGCGATTATTTATACATTCTCTCTTGAGCCGCTTTTACGTTTTCGTCCGCCAAGTAATCGTCGTATTCCATTACTTTGTCGATGGTGCCATTGGGGGTAAGCTCAATGATGCGGTTGCAAACGGTTTGAATAAAGGCGTGGTCGTGCGACGACATCAACACGTTGCCTTTAAAGGTTTTAAGCGAGTTGTTGAATGCCTGAATCGACTCCAAGTCCAAGTGGTTGGCAGGTGAGTCAAGCACCATTACGTTGGCGTTTTTAAGCATCATGCGCGAAATCATACAACGCATTTTTTCGCCCCCAGAAAGTACGCTGGCTTTTTTAAAGATTTCTTCGCCTGCAAATAGCATACGTCCCAAGTAACCACGCACAAACGATTCGGTGGTATCGGGCGAGTATTGGCCCAACCAATCTACCAAGTTAAGGTCGGTATTAAAGAATTCCGAGTTATCTACGGGTAGGTAGGCAGGAGTAATGGTAACACCCCAATTGAAAGTACCGCTATCGGCTTTCATTTTATCGTTAATGATTTCAAATAGGGCAGTCATAGCACGAGGGTCGCGCGAAACAAAGGCAATCTTGTCGCCTTTTTCTACGTTAAAGTTGACGTCTTTGAATAGTACGGTGCCATCGTCGTGGGTTTTGCTAAGACCTTTTACTTCTAATACCATGTTACCAGGTTCGCGGTCGGGGGTAAAGATAATGCCAGGGTATTTGCGGGTAGAAGGTTGAATTTCTTCTACATTCAATTTTTCTAACATTTTACGACGGCTGGTAGCTTGTTTAGATTTAGCCACGTTAGCACTGAATCGACGAATAAATTCTTCCAATTCTTTGCGTTTTTCTTCGGCCTTTTTGTTTTGCATTTGTTGTTGACGAAGGGCCAATTGGCTAGATTCGTACCAGAAGGTATAGTTACCAGCAAATTGTTGAATTTTGCCGTAGTCGATGTCGATGGTGTGGGTACTTACGGCGTCCAAGAAGTGACGGTCGTGCGATACCACGAGTACGGTATTTTCGTAGTTGGCAAGGTAGTTTTCGAGCCAAGCAATGGTGTCGATGTCCAAGTCGTTGGTGGGCTCGTCGAGAAGCAAGTTGTCGGGGTTTCCAAATAAGGCACGTGCCAACAGGATACGTACTTTTTCTTTACCACTCATGTCTTTCATAAGGGTGTAGTGGTATTGTTCTTTGATGCCCAAACTGCTTAAAAGCGAAGCCGCGTTGCTTTCGGCATTCCAACCGTCCATTTCGGCAAATTGTTCTTCTAGTTCTGATGCACGAATGCCGTCTTCTTCGGTAAAATCTTCTTTTAAATAGATTTCATCCTTTTCGGTTTTTACCGCCCAAAGTTTGTCGTGACCCATCATAACAGTGTCGATAACGGTGTATTCGTCAAACTCAAAGTGGTCTTGTTTTAAAACAGAAAGACGTTCGTTAGGACCAAAAATAACGGTACCGCGAGTAGGCTCTAATTCGCCGCTAAGCATGCGAAGGAAGGTAGATTTGCCTGCGCCGTTAGCACCAATAATGCCGTAGCAGTTGCCAGCGGTAAATTTTAGGTTTACATCTTGAAATAAAACACGTTTGCCAAATTGAATGGCTAAGTTGGATACTGTAATCATATTTTATGAGTGGAATTTTTGATATGAACTGCAAAGATAATACAAACCGAGTGCAAAAGCAAAAAAGCACCGCTTTTTTGTATCAGTTGAAATGAAGGCATGAGAAACTTGCTTATCAATGCCTTCATTTCAACTGAAGAACAAAATCGTAGATTTTGCTTTTGCCGAGGTGCCGTTTATCTTCACGAGGACGTAGTCCGAGTAAAGGTAATTAAGGAGGCTTTATCTTATTCAGGCTTTGCCTTTATGATTTTGCTCACGCTCGGCAAAGAAAGTAAACTTTCTCTGCACTTGCTTACTCGCAAAAATCACGAGGACGCAGTCCGAGTAATCAAAAATTTTACTAAATTTGTGACATTGATTAAATTTAAATACTGATGAAGAAACTGCTTTACTTTACCTTGTTTTGTATAACGTTGTTGTTTGCGGCTTGCGAAAATAACGAGCCAAACCCACCATCGGACAATAGCCCTAGTACACCAGAAACGCCTGTACGTCCTGATGAACCAGCAAATCCAGGTAGTCCTGATAATCCAAACGACCCAGACAAACCAAATAATCAAGAGCCAATTATTCGTCAAGAAGTTTTTGTCGCAATGCCATTTTCGGTTTCTGCTACCCAACAAGTAGAATTCTCATCGGGTAATTTACAATACATCCCTGCCGACAACAAGTGGCGTTTTGCATTTAGCCAACTTGACTATATAGGAGCAGATAATGCCAATATTGGTGCTACTTATAGTGGTTGGATTGATCTGTTTGGCAATGGAACAGGTGCAGCGCCAACCAATGTGAGTATGGATTATCAAAATGATTACAATAATTTGGTAGATTGGGGTGTAAATAAAATTGGTCCAGATGCTCCTTATACGTGGCGTTCGTTAACCAATGATGAATGGTATTACCTTATTGCACAGCGACCTAATGCAAACCAATTAATGGGTATTGCTCAAATTTGTGGTGTTAATGGTCTTGTGTTGTTGCCAGACGAATGGGTGTGCCCAGAAAGTGTAGTTTTTAAAGCAGGTGGATATGAAAGCTCTGAGAAAATTGACTATGCCTCTTATCAATCGTTTAATGATAGCCAATGGTTTGACTTAGCAGAAAGTGGAGCCGTGTTTTTGCCTGCAGCAGGCAATCGTGCAGGTACTAGTGTGAATTTTGCGGGACAACTAGGCCTATATTGGAGTTTTTACGATGACGGATATACTGGTACAGACAAAGAATATTTGCACATTGAAGCAGGTAATGTTAGTATTGGTATAGCTCCACGTAATTTAGGTGCATCGGTAAGGTTGGTAAAAGAAATATAGTTCTTTTGTTGATTACGAATCCCCTTGTTTTACGCAAGGGGATTTTTTTACACCTCTACCACGTTGCCGGTGTAGAATGTGTGGCAGTGGGGGAGGTTTGTTTTTAGCAAGGCGGCAGCCTTGGGGCAGGTGCAGTGGCCTGTGTATAGGTGGGCGTTGGGGTATAGTGTGAGCCAATCGCCTATAAACGATGTGGTTTCGGCTTCTACCTCGGGGCTGTCTACAAAATGAAGCCCGCCTATGTAAGCGTGTAGGGTGTTGCATCCTGTAAATTCCATGCACGATGCGATGGTGTTGAGTGCACCGTGGTGCGAACAGCACGATACAATAACCAAACCCTTGGGGGTGACAAAACAAAGGGCGATTTCGTGTAAAAAAGGGTCGATCTCGCTTCGCTCGGGTGATGCGGTGATTTGGTGATGCGGTGAGTTGGTATTTTGTTGTTTAGTTGTTGAGTCGTTTAGTCGTTTAGTCGATTCTTCGCTTATATGCATTAGACTTGCGACTGCCGTTAAGTACTTGTTGCCCAGTGGTTTGGGGTATAGGTTACACCTGGGGTGTACCAAGGCGATGTTTGAGGTAAGCCAGGTGTTTTGCTCAATGGGTTTATACCAAGGGGTGTGGCCATGGAATAGGTTGAGGTCGGTGCCGATGTATCGTAAGTCGCTTCGCTCCGGTGAATCGACTAATCGACTAATCGGTGAATCGAATTCCTGTTGTTTAGTCGTTGAGTCGTTTAGTCGTTGAGTCGATTCGGTAAGTAGAATTCGGTCACTGAGCTTGTCGACGTGTTGTTGACCGATAGGGAAAAAGTGCCCGAATGATGACTTGTGACTTGCGGCTTGTTTTGGTCGGGACGAAAAATACTCATCGGTAGCAATGCGGTGCGATGCGTAAACGGGAATATGCCCATATTGGGCAATCCATTTACCCAATCCGCCGGTGTGGTCGGCGTGTGCGTGCGAGAGAAACGCCCAATGGCAGGCGTTTAAGTCTATGCCCAATGCCTTGGCGTTTTTGATGTATGCGCCCGATGCACCCATGTCGCACAAAATACGTGTTTCTTTTTCGGTCACTGAGCTTGTCGAAGTGCCCGAAATAAAATCATCAGTCTCTATATACAACGACAACCCATGCTCGGTAAGCAAGGGCAGCGTAGGGTGGGGCAGGTTATCGACCAAAAAAGTAATGCGCATAATAATTAGGAATAATAGTTTACTTAACTTAATATTACCTTGCCAATTCCATTTAAGTGTAATGACGCTGTTACGCCTATCGCTTTTAAAACTTTTGAAACAGTACCCAAAGTAAGATTATATCCTTTTTCTATTCTAGAAATTTGTGCACGTTTAACACCAATCATTTTGCCTAATTCTTCTTGAGTAAGATTCTTGGATAGTCTTGCTTGTTTTAAAGCTTCACCCATCAGAAAAGACTGAACATTAGCCTCGTGCTCATCTCTTTCTGTGTTCCCTTTTGGACCTAACACTTTATCTAAAACCTCTTCGTGACTATAAAGTTTCATGATTTTCTAATTAAATTGATTTTTTAAATATTCAAGTCTTAATCTCTCTGCTTTTTCTATTTCCTTTTTAGGAGTTTTTTGAGACTTTTTAATGATGCCATGTGTCACTATCACTAATGAATTAGTATATGTGTCCCAAAAACTAAATAAACGATATGCGATACCATTGTATAAGGTTCTAACCTCCCAAATGTTTGAGTTTTCAAGCTTCTTAAATAATTCGTCGTCAACATATCCATTCATGCATTTTTCTATATTATATAGAACTTTCTGTTTGGCTTTAATGGGTAAAGCTTTTAAGAATTCTATAGTTTCTTCGGAATAAAGAACTTTAAAATGGGAATTGATTTTCATTGCAAAAATAATAAAATGTTTCTATATATGTAACGTTTTAATCTAAGATTTTTTAGGTTAAATATAATAGGACCAGCCCGAGAGTAAATAAAAATAAGTTGAAACATTATTCCGATTAAAAATTAAGATGTTATTTTTTTAGAAGACGCAATGAACTTCTAAACTGATTGTTTTGTTAAGATGGTAAGCGAACACTGCAAAAGTAATATTTTCGCGGCATAAAATCAACAAAAAACTGTTGGTTTTATTTTTTTAGTATTAAACAACACCGGCTGCAACCTTGGGGTAGGCGCAGCCGGGTGAGGAGAGTAAGATAAAAATATGTTATTTTACCATTACTTTGGCAATGTTGTCGTTTACGGAAACGAGGTAAACGCCAGGTTGCAAGAATCCATTCAATGCAGTTACATTTTGACCTGCTAGGTTGTAAATACTGAAGCTGGTGTCTGATACGGTTATTAAACCGTTATAAATGGTGATGTTTGCTTCTGCAAGGTTTTCTATCACTGCAGATGGAATTTCATCTTCAATGCATTTAATATATTTAAATTTACCGAATTCTGCATCTAAGTCGTATTTTTCATAGACCTCACAAGGTACGTATAAATAAGCATTGTAATTACTGAACGTAGAGTATGCAATATCAACTGTTGGTACAGTAGTAGGATACGCTATTATCTTGGTTAGTTTATGACAACCATAGAATGCATTTTCACCAATCGATGTAACATTCTTGCCAATGGTAATTTTAGTTAACCCGCTACAATTTCTGAATGCCTTTTCACCAATCGATGTAACACTGTTAGGAATAATAATCTCCGTTAATCCGCTACAACCATAGAATGCATAAAGGCCAATTGATGTAACACTGTTAGGAATATTAATCTCCGTTATCCCGCTACACTCATAGAATGCACGATCACCAATCGATGTAACGCTATTAGGGATATTGTACGTTGTATCCAGTTTTGTTGCGGGACATTGTATTAACTCGGTTTTATCTTTATTGAACAAAACTCCATTTTCTGAATAGTAATTTTGATTATTAGGAGATACTATAAATTCCTTTATCCCGCTACAATCTCTGAATGCCTCATCGCCAATTGATGTAACACTATTAGGAATAATAATCTCCGTTAATCCGCTACAACGGTTGAATGCATAATCGCCAATTGATGTAACACTATTTGGGATTGTAATTTCGGTTAGATTTACCATGGAGGAACATAAATATGCGGGAATATGTTCTACTTCATTTCCGATGGTAAAAGTGGTTATTTGGTCACGAATATCATCAAATGGGCTGTCGCTTGCGTATTCTTTTGCATTCCATATGATAGAAGTTAACTCGCTACAACTATAGAATGCACTATTATCAATCGATGTAACACTCTTGCCAATGGTAATTTTAGTTAATGCGCTACAATCTACGAATGCAAAACTGTCAATCGATGTAACATTCTTGCCAATGGTAATTTCAGTTAACTCGTTACATTCATAGAATGCATAATTATCAATCGATGTAACAGAATAGTTATTTGAGTTATAGTAGATATAATCGGGGATAGTGATACTGCCTGAATAAGGTTCACTCCAATGATGCTGACCTACTTTAGCCGTTTTATCGCCTTCATTTATGTAGTAGTAGATGCCGTCTATCTCTACACGGTCCGCCCAGAGTGTTATGCTTGATAACATAAGTGCAGAAAATAAAAGTAAAATTCTTTTCATATAAAATTGTTTTTAATGTGAATAATTGATTTTAGCTTTGTTTTTTTATTTTCTTATTTTAGTATGTATTCTAATTTCTATTAAATTTTAAAAATTTAGTTTCCCTTTTAACTTTTCGGCAACTGATTGTAATTCGCTATAACTATATATGTTATTTCCTAAGTTTACACTGGTTGCTATAAGTGGTTTGTTGCACGATTTCCAAATAGTTATCTCACTTTTATTTTCAACAGAATAATTGGATACTTTATATGGTTGTGCTCCCAAATTGACACATTGATTAAAGTATTTAAAGTTCGTCTTACCGTTGATAATAATTAATTTCGGGTTTATTAAATTTATTAATTCTCTTATGTGTTTGTCAATCCACTCAGGCAATTCTTCTATTGCCATTAAATTATCTGCTATTTTCTTAAAATGCTTTTCAGTAGCAAAAGGAAGTAAGTCTATGTGGATGGCTTGATGTTTATACTTTTTATCAAAAAAACTAGCATCTAAACCATTTAAAAATGCTTCTATACTATTAAACCATTTCTTAGAATAAACGCCGCAGAAATAATTATTATAATCTCTTATGAGTTCTCCAGCATAACTACTGTAATCCTTATTTATTTCCTCGTCATTCCAATACTTTGCACTTTCAATACACTTTTCTGGATTATGTGGATTGGCACTAATAACTAATACTCTATCTCTCTCATCTTCAACATCGCCAAACCAAACAACTGGTGGAACATTTTTAAATTTACCAGGTGAAATACCTTTTAAATCTTCATGTTTTTTAAGTACTGTTTTTGTGTAATCTTCAGGTCTTTGGAGATCTATAGCAATCTTTCCACCTTTTACACTTGTTAATATACTCATAATTAAAATATTTTTTAATTATACAATTAATATCAAAAGTCAACCTTTTTGTATTAGAATGTTAAGATCTTTCAATAATATAACCTGTAAATCCAGCACCTGATTTAATATTGTATTCTTTAAGTAACCACTCATGAAGTTGAGTTAAAGTTGGAGAAGTACTTTGTACAAATACTTTAGTTAGACCTTCTGGTTGTGATGAAGTTTTTTTTGTAGTGACTTTGTAAGTTGCCATAATATTGTATTTTTTTAAGTTGTTTTGCCTACTCTTTAAAGGATTTTCGGCATCTTCCTGTTTAATGTAGTGCTAACAAGCAATGGGATAAACTTGTATTAACTAATATGCCAAAAGTAACGTTTAACCTAACGCGTGTCAAAGTCCTTGTTAGTCCTTGTTTTGGCAGAGTTGAATAAGGTAACATGGGGTAGAGATAATTTTTTTATAAACTTGCCGAATTGGCAAGAATATGTATATTTGTGATAGGATTATAATATACTATGTTTTCTGAGTCGTCGTCTTCTGCTTTTATACAGTCGGGGCCTATCTCTAATAAATGGTCCGAAATAACCCTTTTGCAAGTGCGATCGCGCAATGCGCTTTATACGGGTATTAGGCATGGTAGAAAGTTTCTTATCAAGGCCATAAAACCCGTGTATGGGGATGCTGTGACTAGTCCATATGCTACGCAAAGCAAGGTGTCGCACGAAAAGGAATTTCGTTTGGGCATACTTTTAAATCATCCCCACATTATGAGTACCTACTCGTTAGAAGAAGTGGAAGATTTAGGATTATGTATTGTGGCAGAATGGATAGAGGGTGTTACGTTGGGAAAATGGTTGTTGACCAAACCCTCGTTAGCTGCACGTCGTCGCGTGCTGATGCAGATTTTAGATGCGCTAGCATACATTCATAGTTTGCAATTGGTGCACCACGATATTAAATTAGATAATATCATGATTACCACCAATGGTAGTAATGTAAAACTAATTGATTTTGGCCTTTCTAATACCGACGATACCGTACTTACCGAAAGCAACGATGTAAGAAAAGACATTGTAGGTGTAGGTAAACTCATGGGGCGTATGTTTCCGCATCGCTATCCACTCATTAAGCGTCGCTGTATGCAAGGGGCGTATGCGCACATTGGTGCGTTGCGTAAGGCTATTTTGCGTCGTAGTCAAATAGTAAAGTGGCTGTATGCGTTGCTATTAGTAGTGCTGGTTTTGTTGTGCGCTGCCTTAATAAACGACCGTGTTAAGGAGAAAGTAAAAAAACAAGAAATGCTAGTGTATGTCAAAAATCAGGTGGATATAGATATCAGTAAAATATATGCTCTAGTAGAGAGTAAAAATACATATTTAGATGCCATCCAGGCGCTTGGTGCAATAGATGTCTTATCTAAACGCGATTCGCTTGTAAATTTGTATGCCGACGATCCTGCTTCTGCCATTTTTGTAGGTTCTGTTTGGGATCAATATTTTACATCTAAGTACAATACATTGCTAAAAGAGGTCTCTACCAACCGTACCAAGTGGCCGTATCCTTATTAATTTGATTATAAAACACCGGCTGCAACCTTGGGGTAGGTGCAGCCGATGACTTAATTTATTGTTTCTTTAATTCATCAATAGATTTTTGCAGTTGGTTGATTTTTTCTAGCAATTCATCGTTGTTATCTGCTACCATTGCATCAACAAAGATGGAGTTTATAAATGACATGCCTATGATACCGCCAAAGATTAATAATAAGCAGAAATAAAATCGAACCAATTCTGCCAATAAGGGTGCATGTCCATAATATGTTGATATTGTATTAGGAATTTCATACCATCCTTCTACTGTACAAATCTGAAAAACAGAATATATGGAGCGTAGTGGAGTTTCAAAATGTTCTGGGTCTGCTTCTCTAAACAAACTACAATTGAGCAAACCAAAAACTATAACAATAACAAACCAAGACAACCAAGAGCTCCAAGACAACCAAGAGCTCAAAGACCTCAAGCTGAACCAAAAGCTGAAGCTCCTGCACAAGAAGAAGCTGCTCCTGCACAAGAAGAAGCTGCTCCTGCTGAAGAAGCTCCAAAAGCAAAAAGAGCTCCAAGAGCTAAAAAAGCTGCTGAAGCTGCTGAATAATTAATCATAAGGAGATTTTAAAATGATTACTGCTGCATTAGTAAAAGAATTAAGAGAAAAAACTGGCGCTGGTATGATGGACTGCAAAAAAG
>CALDQH010000045.1 GCA_937911935.1 uncultured Bacteroidales bacterium
CATCGATGCCGATATGGTAGAAAGACCAGGAAGCTCTACATACGTATCACTCATTGGACGTAAGGCAGGGTTTTGATACGTACGATACGGCAAAATATCCATAAAATACAAGGAATTGGGTGCCGCCGATGCCACTAACGTTACAAAACTAACCACAAGGGTCAATATCCATCTATTTCTTTTCATTGCTTATTCCTCCATTTCTTGTGGGTTCAACACCAAAGAGCCATCAAAATACAAATGGGCTTTCAATTCCAACCAATCTGTACTACGCAAACGAATGGTTTTGCGGTTCTCGTTAGCTATTCTATAGGACAATTCAAAACTTGCAACTTCTGTTAGCAAAGCTTTAGCCTCTTGGTACTCAAGCGCTATACGAATGGCATCTTCTTTAACATGACTCTCTTCGACATACCCCTGCTCGTTTACGCTACCACTTTCTATGTAGAAAGATTGACGAGCGCTTTTCATGGATTCTACCTCATTGCCATCAGCTCCCAAGAAACGGATATACCCTTCGGTACCTACTGGCAAGAAGTTTTTATACGATAGTTTTAAAACTACGTTTGTATTGGGTGTAAAGTCCATGTCTGTCATTTCGGTCGAAGATGCGGTAAACAAAACAGTATCTTTTACACTTATGTAAAAGTTTTTATCCTCGTTTGCCTCGTCACCCTCAAACCACAAAGGCAGTTTGGCTTGTTCTGCCAAGGTCATATCGCTGTTGTAAAAGAAGAAATGCACATTATTAGGATTATTATCAACCGAACGTATGCGATAGTGATAAGTTAGTTTATCTGGATTGATTTTAAACAGCCTATCGGTATGTCCGTATGCTCTATCAAATAATGTATCGGTTTTGCAGGTTAATTGTTTGGTATCAAAACGCATCAATTCGTTAATCGATAAATCGGCAATTTGTTCAAACGCAGGTGTCTTAACCACAATCGATGTTGTATCGGGATTTTCGCCTCCAAAATCAGCACGAACCGACTGACCTGTACGGCTATCAGTTGCTTCTACAAAATCAATGTAATAACGCACGGGCACCCCAATATTATTGATACATGACATCAAAATTTGTGGATCGTAGAAAGGAAAGAACGCTTCCTTACTTTGAAAATCTTCGGTATAATTAAAATCGATGGTTTTCTTGCCTTGATAAATATCGCGTGCAGTACCAATATTCATGTAGGTCAAATGAGGTTTCACCCCATTAAAATCTAATATCAAATCAATTTCGTCGCCTGCCACAAAAGACGAGTTTGCATGTATCTCACCCTTAAGCAATACGCCAACCTCTTTGCCGCCTTTTAAACGCAGCATGGCCTTATTTAAGTGAAGAGGCACCGTGGTTTCTGCTTGTTCTAACGGAATACGAATCTTATTGCCAGGATAACGCAACGTATCCAACAGCAACGTATCTTCGGCAAATTGAATATCCAAATAAGAATTTTCTGCCAAATCAATGTGCACTACACGCACCGTTAGCGTAGCATCGCAATCCGAAAACAGCACACTATCCAAACGTTCGTTGGGGTTATCGTTAATTTCGTCAAACTGAAAACTAACATGCTTATAGATCTCTCCCGACATGATAGACAGCCCAGGAATATCTTCTTCAATTTTTAACGCCCAATCGAATTTTCCCACGGGTAGCATCTCCAAACGATCCATCAATTCATTACCCATGTACTGCGAGTCGGTATGCACCAAATACATATCATCGCCCTCCATCAAGATTTCCATGCCTTTCAGACTATCCGTCAACAAATCGGTCAGTTGTAATCTAGAATACGCCAAAGGCGCTACCACTGTGGATTCTACCTGAATAGTCGAATCCAGGTTAGACAAATGGTAATCGGCATCGACGCATGCAGTCAACAAAACTGCCACGCAAAACGCCCAAAGGTTCGTAAATTTGTTTTTCATATCTATCTATTATATACTTATTATCACACAAAAAACATGCCACCACAATGTATGCGGAGTATGCCTGTTCAACCTTACAAAGGTAATTAAATTACCTTTATATTATTAACTTTTTTTAAAGAAATCGTCCGAAAATTGAATTAAATAAAGTTTTTCGGTGGCACGGGTAAAAGCCGTATATAACCAACGCATAAATACCTTATCGGTATTTTCTTTGGCAATAGGTCCCATATCCACATACACGTGCTTCCACTGACCACCTTGGGCTTTGTGGCAAGTAACGGCATACGCCATGCGCACCAACAAGGCATTTAGATGCTCGTCTTGGCGCATTTTTTTATATCGTTCGCGTTTGTTTCGGATATGTGCATAATCTTCTTCGATGGCTAAGAATAACTTTTTTTGCAACTGCGCTAAATCCTGAGGCGACTCGCAAAGCAACGAATCTTCCAACAACAAAACATCAATTTCAGCTCCGTAATCCACCAATCGTATCGTAGCCTCTACAAAAGTCATATCGTACAAACTATGACTGCGACGCAAACGTACCACTTCTGCCATATCACCGTTAGCAATGAGTTCGATGCCATAATCCTGCCCATAATAGTAGTTGTTTTTAACCACCATGAGCCAATCGGAATTTTCTAATTTCTCTTCGCGGTACAACACGCGCGAACGAATGCCATTGGCGTATAAAAAAGCTTTTTTATTAGAACGGGTGATAATCAACGTTTCGTCCATTCCAACGGTTTGATAAGAATGCTCTAAACTGGCGATAAAATTACTTCCATCCACTCGTTTTACATCCGCTTCTTCTTTTAGGAACAAGTTTTGAGGTTGATGCAACGAATTTCTAATTTGAGTGGCATTCCACAAAATACCACTTTGCGCTTCTTGCCTAACCACCTCTGTAAGGGCATGTTCTGTCACCGTCAGCCCCATGGATTTAAGCCTATCTACCGACAAAGCAGGACTTTCTTGTTGCATAACAGGCGGCAATTGCGCATCATCGCCCAGCAACAACAATTTACAACCAGGCGCGCCCCCATACACATATTTAATGGTATCTTCCAATAAACTACCACTACCAAATTGTTTGTCGCCATCCGAAGCCAACATAGAGGCTTCATCTACCACAAACAAGGTATTTCGCATCTTATTATATCCCAACTCAAAACGAGCACCTAATTCGGGCGACGACTGCCGATAGATGGTACGATGAATGGTAGCAGCATCAAAACCTGCATACATTGACAGCACTTTGGCAGCTCGTCCTGTGGGTGCCATCAGCACAAAAGGCATCTCCATATCTACACAAGCCTGCACCAACGCCGCAACCAACGTTGTTTTACCCGTACCTGCATAGCCTGTTAACAAAAAAGCGGGTCTATCGCTATTTACACTTAAAAAGGCACCCAATTTATCAATGGCTACCGATTGTTGCGGTGTAGGCGTATATCCAAACGCATCTTTTATAGCAGAAGAATAAAAATCTTGAATCATGATAATACATTTACATTTATCGACAAGCGACGCGTGACGAGCGACAAACATTTACAAAAATAATACCTCGCAAAATTTTGTGCAAATAAATAAAATTACCTACATTTGCATCTGTTAATCTAAAAACTCAATCACATGAATAATCTATTTAAAGCACTTTTAATCGTTGCTGCTGTCGTATTAGCATGGTTATCTTACCAAAGTGTCATGACCCCCATCGAATTTAACGAAACCAGAGACTTTCGCGAAAAACAAGTAGTTGCTCGCCTAATTGATATTCGTACTGCAGAAACTGAATACCGCAACTTAAATGGCGATTATACCGCTAGCATCGATACCCTAATCAATTGGGTTAAAACAACCAACGCAAAAATCGTGTTGAAAGAAGGTGTGTTAACCGACAAACAATTGGAAGAAGGTATGACCGAAAAAGAAGCGGTTAAAAAAGGTCTTATCAAACGTGATACCACCTACGTTCCTATGATCGAATCGTTGTTTAGCAAAGATTATCCCATCGACTCGTTACGCTATATTCCATTCTCGAATGGTCAAGAATTCGAATTGGAAAAAGCAGAAATTGTAACTGGTTCGGCAGGTATCAAAGTGAAAGTAATGTGTGCTAAAGCACCTTTCACTTCATACTTAAGCGATCTTGACAAACAAGAATTGATTAACTTGATTGAGACTACCGAAAAATTGGAAAAATATCCCGGTATGAAATTCGGTGATATCGAAGAAGCCAATAACAATGCAGGTAACTGGGAATAATTTACCTCAACCCCATAAGTCCATCCGTCTTTTCATGGATGGACTTTCTTTTTTCCAAGACGACTCTTGGAAACGCATTGATTTTACCACCAACGACACACAATTAAAGCACGCGCTTGCCACCTGTTTGTGCCATCCTTTCTTTGCCGAAAACACAGAATCCACGCTGCAGGTACACGTCAATCTTCCTTATACCACACTCATTCCAAGCCATTTATTAAGCAAACAAGAATCCTTGGATGTTGTTCGTTTTTTATTCCCCGAAACGGAATCCAACAAGGATTATGTGGTATTCAACCAACCCTTACAAAGTTTTGACATTACCTTGCTTTTTGCTTTACCCATAGCTTATTACAACCTCATTAAGCAAATAGCAGACCAAATTCATTGGACACACGAAACAGCAGAACAACTCGAACATAGCTTAAAACTATCCAAAAAAAATGGCCAGCAACACGTTTGGATGGTTGCAAACAACACCCACATCCATCTTTCTGTTGCCAAAAACGGCGAACTATTGTTTGCTAATCACTTTCAGGTTTGCTCGCAAGAAGACATATTGTATTATTGTGCACAAACTTACGAGCAACACGGATTATCACAACAAGATACTCCCCTTTACATAGAAGGTAATCCAAGCCTTCAAACCTTATTGCAAAAGTACATTGTTAACTGCCATATAGCCGATCATCATGCGAATCATTAGCGGTTTCCTAAAAGGACGTAGATTTACGCCACCTACCCAATTAAAAGCCCGCCCTACCACCGATTTTGCCAAGGAAGGGCTATTTAATCTTCTTTCCAATCGCATGGAATTGGAAAATATTCAGGTATTGGAATTGTTTGCTGGCAGTGGTAGCATGGGGTTGGAATTTGTATCGCGAGGTGCAAGTACCGTAACTGGCGTAGAAATCAGCGCACAACACATTGGTTACATCAAAAAAATATGCAAAGAATTGGGCGTAGATAATTATTTTTTACAACGTGCCGATGTCTTTAAATTTTTAGAACACGCCCAAGGAGCCTATCAAGTTATTTTTGCAGACCCTCCCTATCAACTAAAAGAATTACCTACGATACCTAATCTAATTTTCGAAAAGCAATTATTAGACGAGCAAGGTTGGCTGATATTAGAACATGGTAGGGAACATCATTTTCAGGATCATCCCCATTTTGTAGAAGAAAGAAAATACGGCAACGTACATTTTTCCTTTTTTAGTGCACAGGTTGCAACCGAAGGTAAATAGGCAAATGATCCGAAAAGCCACCCACATACCTGGGTCCTAAATACGTCCGATAAGGTTTATATCCCATGTACGTATTATCTGTCTGCAACAAAAAACGGGCATCATATACATACGCTCTTTGGTTCTCAACCACGAATCCCCCTCCTTTTAGCAAGGATTTAGAAACCACAAATTGGTCAAAAAGCGACCACTCCGATTTATACTTATACGTACCTTTATCTCCCACCATGAGGTTATGCAAAGTTAGCGTATCGGCACTTGAACGATAGGGCTTTGCACCCAACACCTTGCACATACTACTATCCTGCGGCGTATCGTTAAAATCGCCCATTAACAACACAGATGCATCTACCTGCAAACGGAGCACGCTATCTATCACATTTTTGACGCTTGTCATCGCCTCGGCTCGACGCCAAGCAGAAGCTTCATCACCCCCTCGACGAGAAGGCGCATGGCATACCAAAACATGCAAGGTGTCGCTACCAGATAGAAGACCTTTTACATACAGCACATCGCGCGTAGGTTTTCCGTCCGACAAACAAATGGGTATCGCCCTGCTGTGCAAAGGAGTAAAACAAGTAGGTTGGTACAACAGCGCCACATCAATGCCTCTCATATCGGGCGATTCGTAATGTACATACTCATAGCGTAACGAAGACAAGGGTTTGTACCTTACCAATTGCCTAAGAAGCTCGTCATTCTCCACTTCGCACAGCCCCACCAAAACGGGAGCACTCCCCTGACCAACGGCTGCAATTACCCGAGCGATATTGGTACGTTTTACTGCCATGCGATAGGCTGACCACTTTTTGATGCCCTCTGGAAGAAAATCATTATCCTGCGTAGTCGTATCATCGACACAATCAAAATAATTTTCGACATTATAAAACATCACGGTGTAGGGCAAGACTCCCATCATGGGGCTTGCCAACAGAAAAAAGAAGAAGAATAAGAATATTAAGTTGGTTTTCATTGCACATATTCGTAACAGCCCGCATCACACGAGCCATCCGAGAGACGGTTATTACCGTCCAAATCGAGCACCAAATCGGGCGTTACATATTCGTTATTACCGATTCCTATAACGGCAGATCCGCTTTCGACATGAAAATCATATACATGCGGGCGCTCTTGTTCCCATTTTTCAAACAAAAACAGCGGTTTACCATTAAAAATACATGCCTCGTAAGGAGGATTTAACACCTCGGTAACCCGTTGTTTTAGCAAACAATTTTTAAAAACATAACTATACGAGGTCGAATCCGTTTCGTCAAATTTTGTTTGTATCTCGTTGTTATAGTTTCCATAAACCACCGAATTAAGCATCAACGACTTAAATGGAATTACCTGTGTCTCACCAGCATCGTCTATCAGTTGGTTACTGAACAACAAAATCGCTTGCGTACGAGAACCCCAAGAAAATTGATAGTAATTGGTCAACGTGCAGTGTTTCCAGGTATAATCTCCACCACGCAAGCAAGCAATATATCCGCCCGCATTACACAGCAGCGAATTGCTAATTTCCACCTTGGCATTTGTCGCTTCCAACAAATTACCCAACACATTACGTACTTGTGCATTTTTGATGGTCAACGCAGTTTGTTGCGTAGTAGTACTATCAATGCGGATGCCAAAATTGCCATTTCGAACATCCGTATAAGCAATCAAGTGATTAAAACTACCCTTCGCCAAAACAACACCACCCCATTGTCCCGAGCACAAATCGTACGACAAAGGCGGAATGGTATTCATAAAATCACTTCTATCACCGCGTAGTTCTACCCAGTTTTGTGCTGTTCCCTCGGAATGCAACCGACCTTCTACATACAATACCGCATTCTTTCTAAAATACAAACGAGCGCCAGGCATCAATGTAAGTGTAGCGCCTTTTTTTACCCACAATGTATCGTCAATTAAGTAAGGAAGTTCATCGGTAAATACCTGATCCGATTCGATGCAGTGTTTATGCAAACGAATGGCATTCTGTCCAAAAGCTTCCAACTGCACAAACTGTTTCTGCTCGTTTAAGGCAAAAAGAATGGAATCTCTTACCACCATAGGAACCGTAGCCTCGTTTGGATTGAGTTTTACTTGTACAAAAATCAGCATACTGTCCTTGGCATTGAGGTAGAAATCCTTTAAATCGTCCGCTTGAATGCCCGAAACATTGATGTGGTAATATTCCGCATTCATCAAACGAATTTGCTCAATATGCGCCTTTTGATTCGAAGTATTATAGACTTTTAGTTTTAATGTAGCCGAGCCCATATCCGTAAATAGGGTATCGAATCGGACTGTGTCGCTCGAAAATTCCAATCGGAAATTTGCATCCACGTTGATGGTATCTTCGGTACAAGAAGTTACCATAACAACCAACAAGACAATCGATGTAAAAAAGACGACAAATTTTCGAAGCATGATTAAGCGAAATTTAAACTACGCAAAAATACACAATACATTTTGTACCACACAATAAATTTACTATCTTTAACCCAAATAAACGAATAAACAGCACAAACATGGCTAGCAGAAGAGATTTAAAGAAAGACATTACGTATTTGTATTCTGAGTTACTTACCGAGTGCTTTACCATTGCTTGCATTTGCCCTAAATGCGATCAAGAAAAAGCAGATCAACTGATCAACAAGATTGTAAAAAACAGCTACGAATTTGTACAACGTGCAGGACATTACGACGCTAAAAACAATCCCCAATTGGTAAAAGCCTACTACAAAAAATTAGGCGAAGATCTTTTACAAGATGTACTTGCCATTGGCAAAGAAATAGAAGCACTTAGCAAGTAATACAAATGCAGTCTATAAGCAAAGGGATCCTCAAACTTTGGGGATGGAAAATTGTAGGTTCTGTACCTGAGGAACCCAAAATGGTTGTGTGCTTTGCGCCACATACCTCTAACTGGGATTTTGTTTTGGGCAAATTGGCCGCCTCTGCCATTGGTTTTAAAATGTCTTTTCTTATCAAAGAAGAATGGGTTAAAACATGGGGTATTGGTTGGTGGCTCAAACGCCAAGGAGCGGTTCCCGTATGCAGGAGCAAAAACACCTCTATGACAGACCGTTTGGCAGAAGAATTTAAAAAGGCAGATAAACTCAACCTGGTTATTTCGCCAGAGGGAACACGCAAACGCACACCCGATTGGCGCAAGGGATTTTACTACATCGCCCAAAAAGCAGGTGTACCCATTTTACCTTTGGTGATGGACTACGGCAAAAAAGAGTTTATCATCAAGGACTTGTTTGTACCCACTGGCAACGAAGAGGAAGATTACATCCGATTCAAACGGATTTTCTTGGGAAGCCAAGGCAAACACCCTCAATTATTTACAACAGGTTTAGAGGAATGACAAAAAACGAGCAATTGCGTATTAGCCTTGTACAAGCAGACATCGTTTGGGAGGATATTGACGCTAATTTAGCGCATTTTGACAAGTTGCTATCTCAACTACCCCCAACCGATGTTGTGCTACTGCCCGAGATGTTCTCGACAGCCTTTAGTAGCCGTGCACAAAGTTTAGCAGAACCCATCGAGGGTAAAACCTTACACCAAGTAAAAGCCTGGGCTAAACAATACCAATGCGCCTTTATAGGCAGTTTTATTGCAGCCGAAGGCGACCTCTACTACAACAGAGGTTTTTTTGTTAAGCCTGACGGGGATACCACTTACTACGACAAACGACATTTGTTTTTGGGAGGCGAAGAGACCTACTTTACCCCTGGAACTTCTTTCCCTATCATTTCATACAAAGATTGGAATATTGCCCTGTGCATCTGCTACGATTTGCGTTTTCCCGTGTGGCTTAGAAATACAAAACTACGCTACGATATGTTAGCCGTTATTGCCGAATGGCCATCTAACCGACAATACATCTTTGAGCATTTATTGGTAGCACGTGCCATCGAAAACCAAGCATACGTATGTGCTTGTAACCGTGTAGGAAAAGACGATAATCACCTACAATACACGGGCGGTTCGCAAGTGATTGATTACAGAGGTCGAGTTATAGAACGTTTAACCGACCACCAAGAAGAAATCAAAACCATTGTATTGGAAAAAGAGCCGCTACTTAATATGCGCCAAAAAGCGCCTATCTGGCGTCATGCAGACTCTTTCGAAATCAAGGAGTAAAGGGTTATGCCGCGTTTAAGGTAACAAACCGCCACAGCAGCTAATTACCTGTCCGCTTACATACGAAGCCATATCCGAGCCCAAGAAAACTGCCACATCGGCTACTTCTTCGGGTTTTCCGCCTCTGCGCATAGGTATCATATCCAACCACAAACTACGCGAAGCATTCGAAGCATTATCCGTCATCTCGGTTACGATAAATCCAGGGGCAATCGCATTGCAACGCACACCTCGTGCGCCCAATTCTTTGGCGACCGACTTGGTTAGCCCAATCATACCAGCCTTAGAAGCCGAATAATTAGCCTGACCTATATTCCCCATAACACCTACCACCGAGGATATATTAACAATAGAACCACTTCTTTGTTTCATCATAATGGGAGCCATTGCACGCGTCATGTTAAAGGCCGACTTAAGATTCGTATCCATCACTTCGTCCCATTGGCTCTCACTCATGCGCATCAACAAACCATCACGCGTAATGCCCGCATTATTGATTAAAATATCTACCCTGCCAAAATCTGCCACCACATTTTGAACCAACTGCTCGGATGCGGCAAAGTTAGAGGCATCAGAAAGATAAGATTTTACTTTTACACCCATTTGCGACACTTCTGCCTCTACTTGCAAAGCCAAATCTGCCGAATGTAAATAGGTAAACGCAACGGAAGCACCTTGTTTGGCATACGCCATAACGATGGATTTTCCTATACCACGTGTACCTCCGGTAATTAAAGCAACTTTTCCTTCCAACAATTTCATGGTAGTCTTATTTTTCATTTTCGTGTACAAAAATACAACAAAAAACCGAAAGCCCCTCTTTTTGTTGTGGTTTTATCTCAATTTATGTAACTTTGCAAGAACTCATTCTGTAATTTTATATGGCTACCATTACCATCGAAAACATGCAATTTTATGCCCATCATGGTTGTTTTGAACAAGAACAACGCGTTGGCACTCACTTTAGCGTAACCCTTACCTTTTGTTACGATGCATCCAAAGCAATTGATTCCGACAGCATCGAAGATGCCATTAGTTATTTAGACGTCTATCAATTGGTAAAACAAGAAATGAGCAAACCCTCACACCTGATTGAGAACGTTGCTTGGCGCATAAAAAAAGCCGTACAAACGGCATACAGCGACATAAACGATGTTACAGTTAAACTCTACAAGATCAATCCACCACTCGGCGGACAAGTAGGACAAGTCTGCGTTGAGTTATAATACAGAGGCTGACCAAAAGTAATTTTAGTCAGCCTCTTTTTTTTACGCAGAAATACACTTTTTATTCAGTCTATTTTAATATCCTAATCGAACATTATCCTCATAAACCGTTTTGTTTCCACACCTATCCGTAACCTCCAAACGCAGGTGATGTTTACCTGCTTTTAAGCGAGTATTGTCGTAATGATAGGTAATCCTATTTTTGGCATCAATCTCAAACAACACCCATTGCCCATCCATATACCCGTTAAAGGTAGCGATATCGGTCTGCTTATCGTTTATTCTAAAACGAATCTTTGTGCGTGTTTTTTGCATTGGTTGAATGGTTGGCGCTATTGTATCTACCAAAACTGTATATTCGCCAAATTTGTTCACCTTAGCAACCATTGCACCCTTCTCGTAAGAAGCAGGGAAATAGCCCCATTTGCCATACGTATTCTTATAAGCCAAGTAATATTGATTCTTACAGGTCAACGTATCTTTGTTTATCGGCAAGATTAAAGCTACATTCTTGTGCAAAGGCACCGTGTTTTCATGCAAGGCATACACGGGGGTCGATAACGTCGAATCGTATTGCATGCTATACCTAAAATAGGTGTCGTTATACAATGCACCACGAGGCACAAACAACATCACACTATCTTTCGTAAAGAAATTCATTTTGTCATAAGCAAATTTCTCGCCCGATGGGTTACACATCAAAGGCATTGTAGTCGATTTTCCCTTAATAACAAAACGCAACACCGATTCATTTCCAGCATAATCGTACGCTTTCATTTCTACCTGATAATCCCTTTCTTGGTCGATGTTTAGATAGGCATCATCCTTGGTCGAAAGCAAAGCAAGTGGCTGATACTGGGGCATATAAGCACACATATACACATCACGCGTCTTTACCCATTGCTCGTAATCGATAAAAGCATTGATAGCCCTGTCGTGCTCAAAAGAGAATTTATTGATTACATAGCTAAACTGCAACTCATTATCGACCAAAACAACAAGCCGTTTTAGCCCATAAAAGTTGCTTTGACCATTCATATAGTCAAAAGCCATTACCTCTAATCCAATCTTACCCCATGCCTCAATCGGCTTGGCTCGGTAGTTTCCCGCCGTTTCTTGCCATGTTTTATACGACTGAAAGACACACTGCCCCGCAACTGTGCCCTCGTTAGCAATGGGTCTAACACCTACTCGTTTAAATTTTGGGCGAACCGTATCTTCTATGCGGTAATAATCTTGCGGATCCATAGCCTCTTCTTTTTCGGTATTTCGCACTTCGAAATGCAAATGGGGTCCGGCAGACGAACCCGTATTGCCGCTAATGGCTATAACATCACCTTGAGACACAGGAAAGATGCTATCAGGCAATTGCACATCCATTTGAAAGGTCTGATGCTCATATTGGTACGTACGAACCCACGATGTAATGCTATCGTTAAAAGCATCCAAATGCGCATATACCGTAGTAATGCCTTGTGGATGGGTCACATACAAACAATTACCATATCCAAACTGCGAAATCTTGATGCGAGAAACATATCCATCTGCAACCGAACGAATGGCATAGCCACATTGCTGTTCTGTTTTAAAATCCAATCCTGCATGAAAGTGATTGGGGCGCAACTCGCCAAAACTGGCACTCAATGCAATGGGCAAATCCAGTGGTTGTTGTAACATGGGTGTTGTCGCAAATACTACACCTGCAAAAACAAAGGAGAAACAAAAAGAAATTAAGAAACGCATAAAAATGTTATTAAAGGGCTAATCGTAAAAAGAGAGTGACTATGAAGCCACTCTCTTTTAGGTATAGAGATTACTATTCTGCATTAGTATTGTGCATTTGCACGTTGTACAGCAGCATAGTTCAATTTCAAAGCATAAGCTCTACGTAGAGCTTGTTTGATGTCTGTTACAATACCCATTTTACAATCCTTGTCCACTTTCAACGAAATGGTCATCAAGTCTTGTTCGTGTTCTGGCATTGATGAACGTTCTGAAACTACGTAGTTTTCAATTTGCGAAACTTCGGCAAATGCATCGTCTAACTGAATACGAGGTTCGGTACCGTATTGTGCACGATATTGGAAGGTAGGAACACCCACATAGATAAAGCGAACCAAGGTTTTCTTTTCTAATTTGGTAAGTTCAGTTGCTTCGGGGGCAGTAATACCCACTTTAAAGTCCACTTCTTTCATGGTCGTTGCAATCATAAAGAAGAATAGCAACATAAACACGATGTCGGGCAACGAAGCGGTACTGATTTTAGGTGTACCAGAAGAGGATGAATTTGATCTAAATCTACCCATTATTTTTTCCCTCCATAATTTTTAGGTTCTGCCTCAGAGATTTTTTGAGGATAAATCTTTTGAATTGCTTTTTGTTGTTCCGAATCTAAATCGTCAAAGTTTTTAGCAAACTTAGCTTTCGATAATTCGTTACGCAATTCGTTGTAAGCAGAAACCAATTCGTTTTGCACATTGATGTATGCCGCATAAGAAGTACCACGGTCGTTTTGCAACGAAATTACGTGATTTTTGGTTACCAAAACGGTGCCAAAATACTCAACGTCCATGGGTTCTTTTTCGGGCATATTTGGATCATCACCTGCGTTTTTAATAAATTCTTTGGCTTTTTCTTTTAGGTCTGCTAACTCGGTGTATTCGCCACGAACCAACAATTGGTCCTCGCTATTGATAAGCACCACGAATACGTTACGCTCTTTTACCTTTAAGTCTTCTGTTTTTTGCTCTGCAGGAACAGGAGGAGGCAAACGACGCGCCAAACCTTTGTTAACAGCCATAGAGGTCGTCATCAAAAAGAATACCAACAACAAGAATGCGATATCCGCCGTAGAACTTGAATTTAACTCAGGTACTTCACGTTTTTGCTTTCCCATAGTGATATTATTTTATTTTTTTAGCCAAAGGTCCAAAGATCATTAGTACGAAACCAGCACCCATCATGATATAGATGGTAGAGATCATCATATCTACAATTCTTACGGTTTGTTCATCAATAACTTCGCCAGAACCCAATAGAGTAATAGACTCGCCAGATGAAGTGAAATAACCAATAAGCAATACCAATACGGTTAATGCGATAGAAACGATGGTTTTAATAGCTGATGCCTTGTTAGATTGTAATTTAACTACAAATTGCCATAGAGCAGATGCCACTGCCATCAATGCTGTTAAGAAGAAGCAAGCATACATCAAGTTAATCATAGCATTGGTGTAAACTGGTTCCACGTAATCAGCATTAGGATCTACGTCACCTCCTAAGAAGAATAGCAACGTAATCACTATTGTGATTGCACATAGTACATATAGTACAATGCGTGATAAATTCTTTAACATAATCAATTCTCCTTATTAGATAGGTGATTATTTTTTAATTTGGTTTTTGGTCAAAATGTCCAACATGGTGATAGAAGAGTCTTCCATGTCAGCAACTACAGCTTCGATACGAGCCAAGATAAAGTTATAGAAAATTTGAAGGATGATAGCACCGATTAGACCGAACACGGTAGTAATAAGAGCTACTTTAATACCACCTGCTACGATGGTAGCTGACATATCACCTGCTTGTTGAATACGGTCGAAAGCTTCGATCATACCGATTACAGTACCCATGAAACCGAAGTTAGGACACAAACCGATAAACAAACCAATCCAGCTCAAGTTCTTTTCCATCAAGCCTGATTGTACGCTACCGTAAGCAATGATTGATTTTTCTGCAACGTCCAAACCTTCGTCCATGTGCAACAAACCTTGATAGAAGATAGATGCGATAGGACCACGAGCATTGCGGCAAACTTCTTTAGCAGCTTCGATACCGTCTTTTTCCAAAGTTTCTTCTACAGTAGCCAACAATTTTTTAGAGTTGGTAGTAGCCAAGCTCAAATAAATGATACGTTCGATAGCAATAGCCAAACCTAAGATCAAACACAAAGCAACAGTACTCATGAAACCAGCACCACCTTCGATGAATTTGGTTTTAAGAGCTTGGTGAATACCACCTTGTTCTTCAACAACAGCAACTTCTTCGACAGGAGCAGCAACTTCTTCTGCCACTTGTTCGGTAGCTACAGAATCTTCAGAAATAGGAGCCACTTCTTCTTGAGCGTAAACACTCATAAAACTTACACTAGCCATAACTGCTAGCACAGCGAATAACTTTTTCATGTTTTTGTTTTTAAAATTAATATGTTTGTTAATAAATTGACGAATCGGTGAAAGTTGCGAGTAAGCGAGAGGAGAAGCAATGTTTACATTGATTATCCCGAGCATGAGCAACTTCATGAGGGCGAAGCCCGAATAATCGCCTAATCGATAAATCGTTTAGACGCCCTTCGAATGTTAAGTTTCGAGTTGTACTGGCACTTGATGGCGGAGAAAGCGGGATTCGAACCCGCGATACGCTTTAGGCGTATACACGCTTTCCAGGCGTGCCTCTTCAACCACTCGAGCATCTCTCCTTGAAATACTGCGCCACAGTACACTAAAAACGAGTGCAAGATACAAAAAGTACACCAACTAACAAAAGAAAATCTTAAAAAATATTAGGCTTTGACGCGAAAAACAAGGTTTTAACATTTTCGTTCACCTGTTTCTCTAAATCCAATCGGGAAATTTGATAAACATCTGCCAACTTTTGCGCCACATAACCCAAGTAAGCAGGTTCGTTTCGTTTGCCCCGAAAAGGAACGGGAGGTAGATAAGGAGCATCTGTTTCCAACAAGATGCGAGACAAAGGAATTTGAGGTATTTGATCGATAAATTTAGCATTTTTGTAGGTAGCAGGGCCACCTATTCCGTAGTAAAAATCGCCCAGGCGAGCTATCTGAGTAGCCATTTCGGGAGTTCCTGTAAAACAATGAAAAACTCCCCTCAATTTGGCAGAGGGAAATTTTTTAAGACTATCTACAATCTCATGAAACGCTTCTCTACTATGAATGCAAATGGGTTTGCCTAGTTGAATAGCAACATCCACTTGATACTCAAACGCCCGTTTTTGTTGCTCCAAATAGGTCTTATCCCAGTATAAATCCAAACCAATTTCACCTATCGCCACATAATCATCGGCTCTCTTTTGTATTTCAGCATCAAAAACCGCCAACTCCGTTTGATAGTTTTCGCCAATTTCGGTGGGATGAATGCCCATCATCATCGAACAAAAGGCAGGATACTTATGCGCAAAAGCACGCATTTTATCAACCGTAGAAGCATCCACATTAGGCAATATAACGTGTGTTACACCAGCTTCTAAGGCGCGCGAAACCATCAAATCAGCATCATCTGCAAAGGCTTCGTCGTAAATATGGGTATGGGTGTCTATCATATCAAATGAGAAATGAGAAATGAGAAATGAGAATTTATTTATCCTTTCTCCTTTATCAACTCTCCACTAGATTACAAATTTGCATCAAATTTGTAATCTGATACGTGGGCGTAAATGGCAATGGTTCGGTCGATGGATTGGGATTAAAATACACTTGGTCGATGCCTGCGTTTTTTGCTCCTACAATATCGGCTTCAAAGTTATCTCCAATAACTAAACTTTGTTTTTTGACGGCATTAGACGACTTAATTGCATAATTAAAGAACAATTTGGCTGGCTTATGAGCACCGATATGCTCCGAAAAATAACACCGCTCAAAATACGGGAGCAAGCCAGAACGTTGCAATTTAAGGCGTTGAATTTCTACAAATCCGTTCGAAATGACATACATTTTGAAGCGTTTTGATTTAAGATAATCCAACACTTCTATACAATGCGGTATCAAACGAGTTTGCTGCGATAGCAAAGGCAAATAATCAGCCTGCATGTTAGGCGCCAAATGCAACAAAGAGGCATCAAAAGCACGCAATGGATATTCAAAACGTGCTTCGTTTAAAGCCTCTTTGGTTATTTTACCCGCCCCGTATAGCCGCCACAAATTGGCATTATTCTCGCTATACAAACGGTAATATGTCAAAAAATCAGGGTAATGCTTATCTAACTGGTAACGTTCAAACAACACTTGCAGGGTATATTGAGCATTGGCATCAAAATCCCACAACGTATTATCTAAATCAAAAAATAAATAGCGATACCCATTCATGCTACGCCCTTAGCGTGTTTGAATAATCAAGTAGCGCGATGCACTCCAAAAATCGGTTGCGTTTTTGATAATCAACACGTATGTTTTATCCGCTCCACGTTGCAATTCGTAAGACGATTCAGGGTGTTTGGTCAAAATCTTAGCCGATTTTGCGCCAGTTTCCAAACGATCAAACACACGAATATCTACAGGAGTAAACAATTCTGTACGATAGCCCGAATCACGATCTTTTACGTTAATATCGTTGCTACGCAAGGCTTTACGATTACCCACAAAGAAATAAGCACGATGCAATTGAGCATCTTGGCTATTCATAATACTGTCTTGTTCGTTGGTTTTTGCAATCAAAGCAGATTCACGATCTTGCGACATTTTGAACGCAACAGTCAAGCTATCAATTTGGTAATTTTTGCTTACCAATACATCACGCAACTCGGCAATTTCTGCATTTTTCTTTTTTAAATCGGCGGTTAGTTTATTAACCATGCGTTGCAATTTGGTCGATTTTACATCGCTGTTTTGCAATTTTTCTTCTAACTCGGCAATTTTAGACTGATTTTCTGCCAACAAATTGTTGATCATATACATATTATCAGCCACTTTTTGACGCATATTTTCCGATGGATTTTCGGTATCGTACGAAGCAAAGTTCAAGATATTTTGAGATTCTCTAATGGCATCAAAACCAGAATCTACTTCGTTAATCAAATCCAAGTAATTTTCTAATTCTGCCAATTGTGATTGTTGCAAAGCCTGTATGGAGTCTTTTTGCAATCTTAAATTCTTATACGCTTGCGTTTCAAAGTCACAAGAACACATCAACGCCAACATAACGGCAATTACGCCTGCACTTTTTACCAATAATTTCATATACTTTATTTTAGATTTTTGCAAAAATACGACAATACAAACAAAATATCAAATAAAAAATTGTTAGAAGCTGTTTAAATCATCTAATTAGGTTGCATTAAGTGTATTTTCGTAGGCTTTAATCCATTTACATTGATAAACGATGTAGATGATACGCAACACCGCACTTGCCATAGAGAAGCACAAAACAGCCCACATAAAATTTTGGAGATAAATGCCCCACATCAATCCTGCCACACGTAGCACCAACAAAGCACATTCAAAATAAAATTGCTTGTCTTGTTTGCCAAAAATATCGATGATAAAATCGATGGTAGAATAGATGCAGATAACAGCCAGCCATGGCAACATAATTTGAATATAAGTGCCCGACACGGTCCATTCTGGTCCCAACAACCAAGTTGTCAGCCACGGAAGCACAAAATAAAGCGCACCGAATACAAGCAACACACAACCCACTACGCCCAATATTAATTTTTTAAAGAACGGCCAAATAGAGGCTTTACCATTCACTTTTTCGGTAATGTGTTGATACAAAACTTGGTAGAACGATTTACAGACCTGATTGATGGGTGTATGTGCCAATGCGATGGCCATGCCAAAATATCCTACCTCTTCTAATCCAAAAAACGGCACTAACAACAAGATAGGCAGATTGTTGCTCACGTAATTAATCAAAGCTTTGGGCAGGCTAAATAGCGGAAATTTGCGGTAACGCGATGCCACTTGCTTACATTGCGTCCAGCTAACACATAACAAGTCCTTAACAGAGCCATACGTAGCGGTAATCATGGCAAAAAGAGCAAGCCACGGAGCCAACACCACCGACACCAACAAACCTCCGTTCAAAAAACCTTTCCACCCGTAAAGTATCTTTTGCGCCGCACCAAACAAACTTTGCGTTACTTGATAAGTGCTGATAGTAGCAAAACTTTTTTGACGAACATACCAATAATTAAGCAATTGCCAAAACGCCATGGCAAATACATAAAAAGGCAACAAAAAATACCACGATGCCAATTGAGGCGTATTAAAAGACTGGGCTATAAGGGGAGCAAACGGAATAGACAAAAAACACAGCAGTGTTATTGCCAGATTAAACAGCATGCCAACCTGAAAGCAAGCTCTACCTTGCTCGCGACTTTCGGGAAGCACAATAGAACAATGGTATTCGCCAGTGGCAAAGAGAATAAGCACGCCGCCTATGCTCAAAAACAGGTTAAGCAAGCCAAAATCGTCGGGGCTATACAAACGAGTTAGTATGGGATAAACCGCAAAACCTATTATTTGCGCCAAAAAATTGGCGCTCAACAACTTAGCCGAGTTCTTTACAATCCCTGCTTTGTTTAATTGTTTGATATTAAAAAGCCCTTTCACGGATTATTCTTTGCCTGCAACTACCATCACAAACTCGCCTTTGGGTTCGTGTTGGGTAAAATGAAGTATCAATTCGTCTAAAGTACCACGAACCGTTTCGTTGTGAATTTTAGAAATCTCGCGCGACACGGACGCTTGGCGGGTGCCACCCAACAACTCGGCGAGTTGTTGTAGGGTTTTTACCACCCGGTAGGGAGATTCGTAAAATATCATGGTACGCGATTCGGTGGATAGTTGTTGAAGGCGGGTTTGGCGGCCCTTTTTGGGTGGTAAAAACCCTTCGAAGCAAAAGCGATCCATGGGCAGACCCGAGTTAACCAGTGCTGGAATTGCTGCGGTGGCACCCGGCAAGCATTCCACTTCTATTCCCTCGGCAGCACATGCTCGAACCACCAAAAATCCAGGATCCGAAAGTCCAGGCGTACCTGCATCGGATATAACCGCGCCTGTTTGACCTTGTTTTAACAAGGATATTACCCCTGCTACCGAATGATGTTCGTTGAACTTATGATGCGCCATCAATCGGTTTTCGATGCCAAAATGTTTGAGCAAAATACTCGAGGTGCGCGTATCTTCTGCCAAAATAAAATCGACCTCTTTGAGCACCTTAATCGCTCTAAACGTCATGTCTTCTAAATTACCTACGGGCGTAGGCACGATGTATAGTTTCATGGGCGGAAAAATTTTCTCTCCAAAATTTCGTAAAAATACACCACGGTAGCATCGTCGGCTTTCCAGTCAAAATGTGCCTTTATATAAGCATCTGCCTCGCTCAACGAGTGCATACCGTTCAACACATCAATGGTATCGAATAGCAAACTTTCGTTATTCGCAAACAAATCGTTTTTAAATCGGAATCGATCATTAAGTCCAATTGCTTTGCGAAGGTCGGTAATGATGCGAGCGTCTCGGGATGGTGATTCGGTGCTTATCCGCACTTCGCACTCATCAGTACGTCGGCAATTCGTTGAGTTTATTTCGCGTTGCTCAGGCGATTCTGTATTTTGCTGTTGAGGCGTTGAAGCATTAAGGCGTTGAGACGATTCGTCGATTTCTGGATTCTTTGGTTGATCAATGGTATTTTCTAACTGATTATCCATTTCAGCATTCAACAATGCCCCCTCCTTACTCCGACCTTCGACCTGCAACCTTTGACCTTCGACTTTATTCGCTCTGCTCATGAAGTCAGGCTGCGGTTCGGCATAATTCAAACTGCGTTTGCCTTCTGCGCTCACCTTGCACTGACTTTCGACTTGCGACTTTTGACTAGCAAGCATCATCTCCAATTGTTTTACACGCAACTCGCTGGCTTGCAAGGTTGC
>CALDQH010000046.1 GCA_937911935.1 uncultured Bacteroidales bacterium
TAATCTTCCGTGGATTGAAAATTATGAGTGATTTTTGAAGAAATCGCTTGACTTTGAGATATAAGCCTGCTATATTTTAGTAGGTTTGCACCTAACTGTGCCGATGGTGTCGGTGTGGTTCTTAATAATTGTAAAAATAAATAGTAAACAATGTCTAAAATTAAAGACAATGGCGGCTGTGTAGCCCACTTTCAGTAGCCCAGGATATGCTTTATCCTCGTAGACATATATCATCGGGTCGCCTCTGGTCGGCGTGGAAAGAAGGTGTTTGGCATAGGCTATTGCATATTGATTTTTTCCATTACGGTTGCAATCAATTTCTCATCTTTGTTTAATAACTGTTTCACAAGTTTATATACAGTTGTGCAAGGATTGTGTTTTGCATAACGAGCGTCAGTGAAAGTTTGGTTTTGTCGTTCTGCATTTTGAATAGCTTGTTCCATATCGCCGTATGTGGTCATAATTTCAAAATTACGCTCACAGTTTTTCTTGTATTTGTATGGTGTTTTTCCTTTCCATTTTCTCGAATTGTTTACCGCTTTGGAGATTGCTGCTTTATATTCATCTCTGCTCATCGCTGTAATTCTATTTTGAAAATGGTATAAATACCACAATTCAAATGCCTCATTGCTCCAAGCGGCATTGACACCATTAGCTTCCGCTTTTGCAATAGCAGAATTAAATTTGTTATCAGGGAAGCTATCCTTGTCAAATACAGCCCACACGCTATCGTATCCGTTTTTATTAGATCGGGATTCTTTTAATTCAATAGCCTTGTTTACAACAGCCATTGTGTTCATACCTGTTCCATCACATTTTACTTCGTAAACAAAATAATCATTATTCTTAACAGTAAAGTGTTCGAAGTAGTTTGGTTCTGTTTTCTCGCCTTCTGTAACAATTAAAATCCGACACGACATTTGCTTTATTTGTGTTCGCTTCTGCTCTTTACGCTTTTGTTTTTTAAGGACTGAATTATCTATTTTGATTCTATTCGCCATAGTCTAATCGTTTAGAATGAACGGAACTGCACCATATCTTCCTGCAATGTAATTTCTCTCGTAATTTGAATCATTGCGTGGTTTACTACCATCAGGTAACTCGATGTCCATCATATTATACAAATCTGTTTGCTCCATTTTATCCTTCTCTGTAAACCAAATTTGGTCTCTTCGCAGAAGTTTAGCTGATAACAAATGAGTGTCGTGGGTTGAGAAAATCAACTGTGCATTATATGGATTCGTTTTAGGGTTATTGAATAAATCAACAATGTGTTTGGAAATTAGAGGATGCATTTTTGCGTCTAACTCATCAATCCACAGTACTTTGCCATTTGCCAAGGTGTCAAAAATAGGACCTGATAACTCAATGAGTTTTTTTGTGCCTTCTGACTCCTCCTCAATATCAAAAATTGTATATCCAGCAATCTTGCCTTTTCTGTCATATACATTATGCTTACCAAAAAGCAGAATCTTTTTCTTTCCACGAAATTGATTTACGATGCTTTCTTTAAGTTCGGAAGGCATATCTTGTGGCAAATCAGACTCATCAAAATCCTCTTCTTTGGTCTCAATAGAATCGAATCCCAACTGAACCCTATCAAAAAATTTTACGGCATTATCATAACCCTTGCTGTGCGTATGCAGCATTACTCTAGAGTATGTTGAATATCCTCTACTTTCAATACCTGAAATTGCATTCATAGATTGAAACTTCGCAATAATACTTTTCGAAATTTTTCCGCCTAATTGTGCGCATAGCGACAAGAACAACCTATTATCATCTGTATTCTCTTCTTTTCCTACACCTTCGAGAAATACCTTTTCATTGACTCCAATGCCTTCTTCTGTACGAATAAATAAATACTTTTCTCTCTTACCACCGATTTTGGAAGAATATAGCCATTCCCCTAGAATCCTCGACTCATTATATTCGAATCCATATCGATAAGTTGTATTATCCAAAATGAAAACCGCTTCAAAAAAAGTAGGGTTATTTTTGACTGTTGTTAGTCTAAAAGGGTCAAAACGGAGTTTCTCGCCAGGATTTAATCTTACCGACTCAACAACTTGATAAATCATTGTTAAAAACGCCCTAATAACATTTGACTTTCCACTTGAATTTGCACCATACAAAGCTGCGACCTTTAGCACCTTGGCATTTTTGTTGATTTGGAAAACATTGTTTTTAGGTTCATCGGCAATTCCCTGAGCCCTTAACGAAAGTGTGCATTTGTGGTTAATTGACCTAAAGTTTGCACAAGTAAATTCTAGTAACATTGTGGTTGCAATTTGAGTAAAATACCAATAAGTAATGCAAATATAGTGCAATAAAGGTAAAAATGCAAATAAATTTGAGGTTATTTCTCAATTCTTACTCAAAATCACTCCATTAGTCGTATTGTGGATTCGATAAATTTTACTTTATCATCTGTTAGCCCGTATCGGGTATATAATTTTTCATCAGTCCATTCTTCGGTATAATCTAACCACGGGACAAACCCAAAATTACTGATTGATATATTCATTCCGACGAGAGTTTGTAAGATTAAGAAACGGACAAACTTTGTTCTTAAATAGCTATACAAATTGGTAGCCTCTATCTCGGAATTAGTCGGGCATAAAACCAGATACGATTGAGTGCATATTTGATTGGGGGTTAAAATCTCCTTACGACTCAATACTCTATACATTCCGTTTTTTTCTGGATTACCAGCGTGTTCACAAGATAGTTTTGATATTAAAGTCTTATACTTATTTATGCTATCCCTACCCTTTGGTTTAGCTCCATGTTTAATATACATCCATCCTTTGCTACTTAACACCTCGCAGTCTGTATCATTACTTCGCTCTGTATCTCCAACAAAAGTCGAGAGTAATCCATAAGGAGTCTGAGGACCAAAGGTGTAGAGTCTCCGTGCGCCATCCGCCGAAGGATTGCATCCGAAATACCCGAAAGCACCTTTCTCGACATCCTGCGTAATATATTTTATAAGGGTAAAATTCGCGTTCCCGCCACCAAGACCGAACCTGAAGTAATTGTTGATGGTCTGTATACGCCATTAGTAACGGTGGAGCTATTTGATATCGTACAGGAGATTATGGACGGCAAGCGCAAGAAACAACCCAAACTGACCAAGCCAATCAAGCCTGAATTTTATCTGCGTAAGTACCTCGTTTGCCCGCATTGTGGTCGCGCGATTACTTGTGCTTTTAGTACGGGTGGAAGTGGCGGCAAGTATCCGTATTACTTTTGTTCAACATCGGGTAAACACCTACGAATGTCTGCCGATACGGTCAATGCTGCCTTTGTGGATTATGTGAGTGGTCTGCGTCCTAATGAGGCGATAATGCAATTATATTACGAGGTGTTGAATGACCTTCGAAAGGAGAACGCTCGTGATATTCGTAGCGTGATTGATAAATTGGACGGCGAGATACGAGAAATCAACGAGCGAATGAATAAGATTGAAGATAAGTACCTTGGTGGCGAAATTGATAAAGATGCTTATAACCGTATGATTAACAGACAGAAACAATAATTAAAGTCTATCGAGGATAGAAGAGAGTTGTTTGAAACCCCGAACCGTGGTCGTATCGAACCGCAGTTGAAGTACTCTATGAGTCTGATAGACAATATAGATAGGTTCTTTCAATATGCCCATGCTGATGCCAAAATTAGGGCATTGAGTTTGATTTTTTCAGGAAAATTGGAATTTGATGGAAAAATTTTTCGAACTAAAAACCTTAACAGTGTGCTTGCTCTAATATATCAGCAAACCAATGAGTTACGAAATCCAAAAAAAAGAAAACGGGGAAAATCTTTCGACTTTCCCCGTTTTAGTACCCAGACCCGGGGTCGAACCGGGATGGAAGTGAATCCACTGGTGTTTGAGACCAGCGCGTCTACCGATTCCGCCATCTGGGCAAATGGCTTATTGCTTGTTTGCGGTTGCAAAGGTATGGAAAGTTTTTCATATAAAAAAATTTTTTTATCAAATTTCTTTCATTATTTTTGTAAGTCATAGCATTGCTCTTGACATTGTGTGTTTTATTAACTTGAATATCCATAAATTACATCATCATGAATTATAATAATTATTGCGTTATTATGGCTGGTGGAGTGGGTAGCCGCTTCTGGCCTTTTAGCCGTAACGATCGTCCCAAACAGTTTTTAGATTTTTTTGGAACGGGTCGTTCTTTGTTGCAAATGACTTTTGATCGTTTTTCGAAAGTAATTCCTGCATCGAATATTCTCATCGTAACCAATAGAGCTTATAAGGATTTGGTGTTGGAACAATTGCCTTTGATTAAGGAAAATCAAGTGTTGTTAGAACCTGCAAGACGTAATACAGCTCCTTGTATTGCCTATGCTATGAGTCATATCAAGGCTATCAATCCCAATGCTTCGATGGTGGTGGCTCCGTCTGATCATTTGATTACCAAAGAGATGGAATTTTTAAATGCCATCGAACGTGGTTTGCATTTTGTAGAAGGAAGCAATCATTTGCTTACCTTGGGTATCAAGCCCAATCGTCCCGAAACAGGATATGGATATATTCAAGCAAGCGACGAAGGCGATGCTTATTTTAAGAAAGTAAAAACCTTTACCGAAAAACCCAATTTAGAAATGGCAACCATTTTTATGCAAAGTGGTGAGTTCTTTTGGAATTCGGGGGTGTTTATGTGGAGTGTGCAAACCATTGATCAAGCTTTCAAAGACTTCCTACCCGAAATTGCTCAAAAATTTGAATCGGGCATGTCTTATATGAATACCGATAAAGAGCAAGAATTTATCGACGAAATGTTCCCTTCTTGTCAAAATATTTCTATCGACTATGGTATCATGGAACATGCACAAAGCGTGTATGTTTTGTGTGGAGATTTTGGTTGGTCAGATTTGGGTACATGGGGAGCTTTGTGCGATTTATCTACGCCCGATGCCGATAACAATGTTGTGTTAAAATGCCAGGCTCTAACGTACGATTGCAAAGACAACATTGTTGTTTTGCCCGAGGGTAAATTGGCTGTTTTACACGATTTAGAAGGCTATATTGTCGTAGAATCGGATAATGCACTGTTGGTGTGCAAACGTACAGACGAACAACGAATTCGTCAGTTTGTAAACGATGTGAGCATGTTGCCCGAAAGCGAAAAATTTATTTGATTTTATGCAAGATATGTCGAGTAAAATGGTGTTGCGCACCGAGCATTTATGGAAACGATACGGCAAACGTGTCGTGGTAAATGATGTGTCCATAGAGGTAACGCAGGGCGAAATTGTGGGGTTGTTAGGACCGAACGGTGCAGGTAAAACTACTACCTTTTACATGACAACGGGATTGATTAAACCCAATGCAGGAAAAATCTTTCTGAACGACTTGGATATATCTAAGTTTCCTGTTTATCAGCGCGCTCGCAAAGGTATCGGTTATTTGGCGCAAGAAGCATCGGTGTTTAGGCACATGACCGTCGAAAATAACATCCGAGCAGTGTTGGAAATGACCGATTTTACCAAAGAGTATCAGCGAGAAAAATTAGAGCAACTTATTGCCGAATTCCACCTCGAAAAGGTACGAAAAAGTTTGGGAGACCAATTGTCGGGTGGCGAACGCCGTCGTTGCGAAATTGCTCGTTGCTTGGCAATAGAACCTAAATTTATCATGTTAGACGAACCTTTTGCCGGCGTCGATCCCATTGCGGTTGAGGATATTCAAAACATAGTTGCTAAACTAAAGGATAAAAATATTGGAATTCTAATTACAGACCATAATGTGCACGAAACCTTGAGCATTACCGATAGGGCATACATGCTTTTTGAGGGTAAAATTATGTTCCAAGGAACGGCCGAGGAGTTGGCTGCCAACGAGGTTGTGCGCGAAAAATATTTGGGTTCCAACTTTGAACTTCGTAAGATAAATGAGTGAAATTCAGCGTACAGTATTAGACATCTTATCTCAATTTAGTGCGTTTTTGTGGGGAGTCCCTATGGTAGTCCTATTGTTTGGTACGCACTTGTTTTTAACTTTCCGTACGGGTGGCATACAACGTTACATAGGTAAGGCAATCAAATTGTCGTTAAAAGGTAGCTCTGCTGGGGGAGATATTAGCAATTTTAGTGCTTTGATGGTTGCGATGGCTGCTACCATTGGAACGGGAAACATTATCGGTGTAGGAACTGCCATTGCTTTGGGCGGTCCGGGTGCCGTTTTTTGGTGCTGGCTAACGGGTGTCTTTGGGGTGGCAACTAAGTATGCTGAGGCTCTACTTTCGGTAAAATACCGCTACAAAACTTCCGACGGAACCATGATAGGTGGCCCGATGGTGGTTATCGAAAAAGCCCTCAAAATGAAATGGCTGTCGGTGTTCTTTTGTATAGCGACGATTTGTGCTGCATTTGGCATCGGTAATATGACCCAAGCCAACTCGGTATCCACCTTGATGCAAGAAAACTTTGGGGTTTCTACTTACGTTACAGGTTTTATCATGGCAGCTTTAATCGGGTTGGTAACGATGGGAGGAATTAAGTGGCTCTCGCGCGTGTGCGAGGTGTTTGTTCCCATTATGGCTGTTATTTACATTATAGGCTGTGTGGCGATTCTGCTTTTAAATTATACTTGGATTGACGATGCCTTGTTGTTGATACTCAAATCCGCATTTAGTCTTGAGGCTGTTGGCGGTGGATTTGCAGGTGGCGGCATTATGTTGGCAATGCGCTATGGTATTTCGCGCGGTTTATTCTCTAACGAGTCGGGTATGGGATCTGCTCCTATTGTTTCGGCTGCCGCCAAAACAGATAATGCGGTAAAACAAGCGTTGGTGTCTTCGACGGCTACTTTTTGGGATACGGTTATTATTTGTGCTTTAACGGGTATCGTATTGGTTTCGAGTGTGTTAGCATATCCTGATATCGATTTTTCGGATGGAGCAATTCTTACCAGCATGGCATTTGGTAAACTACATGCATGGGGCAACGGCTTGCTTACAATTGCTTTGTTGTCTTTTGTTTTTTCAACCATATTGGGCTGGTCTTACTATGCTGAACGATGCGTTGAACACTTAGGCGGAAAGAAAATACTGCTTGCTTTTCGTATTATTTGGTCGGTGGCAGTGTTTATAGGATGCGTGGCTAAATTGGATTTGGTTTGGGTGTTTTCCGATTGTGCTAATGCGCTCATGGCGGTGCCAAACCTGGTGTCTTTGTTGCTTCTTAGCGGTATCGTAGCGTCGGAAACCAAAAAATACCTTTCGGACGACCGTATCAACGAGTACGATCCTACTATTGAACATTAATTCGGGCAAGCCCGAATTAAGTCGCAAGTTGCAAGTCACAAGTCGCTTCTCCGATTATTCGGGCTACGCCCTCATGAATTTTAGTGCAAGGTGAATGCAGAAACCATGTTTACATGGGTTATGCTGAACCGATGCCTAAAATC
>CALDQH010000047.1 GCA_937911935.1 uncultured Bacteroidales bacterium
TATTACGCAAGAAACTGTATTCTGCCCCTACGTACAATTTACCACGGGTTTCTTGTACATAACCACCTTTGGTATTGTCCACATACAACGATCCTTTTACCGAAGCAAGCAGTGAATCCACTAGGTTAACAGGATCATTCATATCGTAATAAACACCCGTAAAAGCACCATCTATTTTACCCGATGCAGACGTTAAGTTGTTCCAGTACATAAAACCAATGTCTTTCAAAGACAAACTAAGGGTTAACTCAGGAACAGGTTTATATGCAACACCCAAATCGATGGCTGCACCCAAACTGGGTTTATAGAAAGATAAAATATTCTCGATATCAGTAACCAATAGTTCGGCAATACCTCCATCGCTGCCTGGAACAAAAGAAACACCTGGAACCGACAAATTCACGTTTCCTTTACCCAATAATTTCCATTCTTGACTCGATGCTTCCAAATACAACTCCTCAAAAGAAGCCTCGCCTGCTGCCGCACCTACCAATAGATGCAAACGACCACCTACCGTCCACTTATCGTTGATTTGATGGGTATAACCACCTGACAAATCCAAGTAAGCATGACCATTCAAACGCAACGAACTCAAATCGTAACGGTTAATACCTTCTTCATCGGGCGTTCCATAAAATGCCAATGAAACAAAATCTTTGGGTAAAGCGAACATAAGATCTGTTCTCGCCGAAAGATTAAAGGTAAAATATCCGCGTTCTTTTACTTTCATACCAAAGCCCAACAACGTTACATCTACATCGGCAGTTGTATGGGTAGTATTACGCAATTTGGCAAATAAGGCATCTTTATTGCCATAGTCAGGATGCAAGAAGGTTACCAATTGACCCTCTTTTACGTAGAAAATATCGTTCAAACTCAAGCCACCCAATCCAAACGCTGCCGACACATTAGAAATACCAGGTAGTTCTACATAGGTATCCGACAAAGGACGCAAAGCAGGGTTTTGGTAATTTTGGAAAGGCAAAATATCCATAAAGTACAACGAGTTTGGCGCAGCAAACACACCCATACTCATGGTTACTAACGCAAGTAGTAAAATCTTAATTCGTTTCATCTTACATTCCCTCCTATTCGTTAAAATTAACCACTA
>CALDQH010000048.1 GCA_937911935.1 uncultured Bacteroidales bacterium
TTACCATCGGTTAGGCTAATTTTTTGATACCCAACACAATTTTTTAGACTATCAATAGTGGTTTGTGTGCGCCTACGTGTAGGATCAAACCCAAATCCCCATGCATTCACCAAAGGAGCCACCGTTATATCAAATGCTCCGTGGGTATTTTGCGATACCTGCCAAGCCGTTTCAAACACATGGGCAAACAACGAATCAACAACAACCGAGGTGTCGTTTTGATTGATGCGCGATATAATAGAGGTAGAATCAAAAGTGGAAAGCGACGCATTGACACGTTGTAACGAAGCTTTGATGCCCTCGTGTAGCTGTTCTGGAGCTTGATAAATGATTTTATAGTAGGTACCAAACACCCTTCCACTATCGGTACGATAGGTAGATTGGGGAGTACATGCAATACAACATAGAACGGTAAATAGGAGTAGGAGGTGTTTCATATTATTGGTGATTTGGTGATTCGGTGATTCGGTGATTTGGTGATTTGGTGTAATCGTAACGATTCAACGATTAGGCGTTTAGGCGAATCTACGACTTGCGACTTGCGACTAAAATTAGTATCTTTGCGCAAAGATACTATTTTTATGACAAAACAAGAACAACTCGATAAGCGCTACATGCGTATGGCATACGTGTGGGCAGAAAATTCCTACTGCGAACGCCGAAAAGTAGGTGCCATTTTGGTAAAAAATCGCATGATTATCTCGGACGGTTACAACGGTACCCCCTGCGGTTTTGAAAACATCTGCGAAGACGATAATTTCAAAACCAAGCCCTACGTGCTACATGCAGAAGCCAATGCCATAACCAAAATTGCACGCTCGCACAACAGCAGCGAAGGTGCTACCATGTATGTAACCACCTCTCCCTGCATAGAATGTGCCAAATTGATTATTCAAGCGGGTATTATACGCGTAGTGTACTGCGACGAATATCACGTAACAGACGGTTTGGATTTATTGAAACGAGCTGGCATAGAAGTTTGTCGAATTGAAATGAACCAAGATGAACAGTAAACTCACCCCTATATGGTTAGCTATTGCCGCATCGTTAGGTATCCTCTTGGGATTTATCCTCACCAAAAATGCAGCGCAAAGTGAAAATTCCATTATACTGCCCAACCAAACTTCGTCATCGTACAGCAAACTAAACGAAGTTCTTCACCTAATTGATGAAGCATACGTGGATACCATCAACAAGCAAAAAATGGTCGAAGATATTTTGCCTGTTGTACTAAAAGATTTAGATCCACATTCATTGTACGTACCCAAAGACGAGGTAGAAAGCATGAACGAAGACTTGGAAGGTAGTTTTAGTGGCATTGGCGTGCAGTTTAACATCCAAAACGACACGGTCATGATTGTGGATGTTATTGCAGGTGGTCCTTCCGAAAAATTGGGCATTCTACCAGGCGACCGTATTGTAACAGTAAACGACAGTAATTTTACAGGAAAAACAATCAGCAACAATGCCGTCGTAAAAAAACTGAGAGGAGCCAAAGGAACAAAAGTCAAAGTGGGTATCAAACGTAACGGAAGCGATCAAATTTGGGATTATACCATTACACGCGACGATATTCCCGTAAATAGTGTGGACATTGCTTATCCCATTAGCGATGGCATCGGCTACCTCAAAGTAAGTCGCTTTGGTGCCAACACCTATCAAGAATATTTAACCCAACTGATGTGGTTGCGCGAAAAAGAAGGATGCAAAGACTTTATCATCGACCTGAGAAACAACTCGGGGGGCTATCTGCATGCTGCTATCTTGATGGTAAACGAATTTTTGCAACGCGGACAACTCATTGTATATACAGAGGGTAAAGCTTTTAAACGCGAAGACGCTTATGCAGATGGAACAGGACGATTTGCACACAACCGTATTTGCGTTTTGATTAACGAATGGTCTGCCTCTGCCAGCGAAATTTTTGCTGGTGCCATTCAAGACCAAGACCGCGGTTGGGTAATTGGTCGCAGATCGTTTGGCAAAGGTTTGGTACAACAACAAATGAATTTGCAAGACGGATCAGAACTGCGTCTAACCATCGCTCGTTATTACACGCCATCGGGCAGATGCATTCAAAAACCCTACAAACAAGGCGAGATAGACCAGTACGATGCAGACATCGAGAAACGCTACGAAAACGGCGAGTTTTTTGCACAAGACAGCATTGTACAAAACGATTCGCTTGCTTTCCAAACACGATTAGGACGTACCGTTTACGGTGGTGGGGGTATTATGCCCGATTTCTTTATCGGACAAGACACCACCCAATATACTCCTTACTACAGACAGGTATTCAACTCGATGACTTTGTATAATTTCTGTTTCAACTATACCGATAAAAATCGTGAAACTTTAAAGCAATACAAAACATGGCAATCGCTTCGCCAATACCTGTGCACAACAGCATACCTAGAAGAATTTCTGCAATTTGCCGAAAGCAAAGGCATCAAACGCAATGCCCAAGAGATAAAGCAATCGGAAGCATTGATTGTAAACCAGTTACAGGCTTACATTTGCAGAAACATGTTGGGCGACAATGGTTTCTACCCCATTTTAAATTTGGACGACATCACGGTTTTAAAAGCCATCGAAGTGCTTCAAAAAGGCGAAAACATCCAACCTGCTAATCCTGCCGCAGAGCGGCACTTGAATTCTTAGAATCTCTGTAAATGATAAACGTAAAAGACATTCTGCAAACGTATTGCGAGGGCAATCAGCCTTTGTTTGACATCCTTTGGAGCCATAGCAACAGCGTGGCACAGAAAGCCCTTGAAATAGCGCATTTGCATCCCGAATGGCACTTAGACGAAGCGTTTATTTACGAAGCAGCCATGTTACACGATATTGGGGTAACCCAATGCGATGCCCCTGGCATTCATTGCCATGGCACGCACCCATACATTTGCCACGGTTATTTGGGTGCAGATATTTTACGAAAATTGGGGCTTGAAGAGCATGCCTTAATAGCCGAACGCCACACGGGCACAGGGCTTACTGCCGACTACATCGCACAAAAGGCACTACCCTTGCCTACTGGGCGTACCTACGCACCCCAAAGCATCTACGAACAACTTATTTGCTACGCCGATAAATTCTTTTCTAAAACCAAATTAGATCAAGAAAAGAGCCTTGAAAAAGTAGAGGCGTCGCTCGCCAAATGGGAGGACGCCTCGCTACAACGTTTTAAAGCATGGACGCTTACATTTTATCCGGAACACCAATTCCCAACAAAGCCATAGCTTGTTTGATTACTTTTGCCACGTTACGCGACAAGACAATACGCATAGCGCGTACCGCTTCGTTTTCTTCTTTTAAGATCGAGTAATCGTGGTAGAATTGGTTGTATTCTTTCACTAAATCGTAGGTATAATTTGCGATAAGCGATGGGCTGTATTCTTTGCCTGCTTGTTTAACTACCTCGGGGAACGATGCCAAGGTACTAATCAAAGCCACTTCTTTTTCGTTCAACGACACATCCCCCAATGCAACTTCGCCTAACTCGGCTGCTTTGCGAAGTACCGACTGAATACGTGCGTATGTATATTGAATAAACGAACCCGTATTGCCGTTAAAGTCGATGGATTCTTTGGGGTTGAAAGTCATGTTTTTGCGTGGATCGACTTTTAAGATAAAGTATTTTAAGCTACCCAAACCGATGGTGGTGCAAATCGCATTGATTTCCTCTTGAGACATACCGTCCAATTTACCCAATTCTTTGGAAATTTCGGTAGCGGTTCCAATCATTTCGTCCATCAAATCATCAGCATCAACGACAGTTCCTTCGCGGCTTTTCATTTTGCCTTCGGGTAGTTCTACCATACCATACGAGAAGTGTACCAAATCCTTGCCCCATTCAAAGCCCAAACGGTCTAACAAGATGGACAACACTTGGAAGTGATAGTTTTGTTCGTTACCTACCACATAAATCATTTTGTTAATGGGGTAATCTTGGAAACGAAGCGATGCAGTACCAATGTCTTGGGTCATATAAACCGAAGTTCCGTCTGCACGAAGCAATAGTTTTTGGTCCAAACCTTGGTCGGTCATATCTGCCCAAACAGATCCATCTTCTTTGGTAAAGAACAAGCCTTTGGCAAGACCTTCGTTTACTTTCTCTTTGCCTACTAAATAGGTATCCGATTCGTAATAAATTTTATCAAAATCAACGCCCATTCGTTTGTAGGTTTCGTCAAAACCATCGTACACCCATTGGTTCATGGTTTGCCATAGGGCACGAACCTCAGCATCGCCAGCTTCCCATTTACGCAACATTTCTTGCGCTTCGAGCATCAAAGGGGCATTCTTTTTGGCATCATCTTCGCTCATGCCATCTGCCATAAGGGCTTTGATTTCTTCTTTGTAGGCTTTATCGAACGCAACGTAATAATCGCCTACCAAGTGGTCGCCTTTTTTACCAACCGACTCGGGGGTTGCACCTGCGCCAAATTTTTGCCAAGCCAACATGGATTTGCAAATATGGATACCACGGTCGTTTACTATGTTAGTTTTGATAACCTTATAGCCGTTGGCTTTCATAATTTCTGCCAAACTATATCCCAACAAATTGTTACGAATGTGTCCCAAGTGAAGAGGTTTATTGGTATTAGGCGATGAATATTCAATCATCACCAAAGGCGAATTTTCGGTTACAGGCACCAAACCATAGTTGGCATCTGCATCCATTTTACCCAAGGTATCCAACCAAGAACCTTGTTTTAGAACAATGTTCAAAAAACCGTTAATCACATTGATATCGGCTACAATCGATACATTTTCTTTTAGGTAATCGCCAATTTCCTGCGCTGTTTGAGCAGGGTTTTTGCGCGAAAGTTTTAACAAAGGGAAAGTAACCAACGTCCAATCACCAACAAACTCTTTTTTGGTTTTTTGCAAGGTAATTTGCGACTGGTCGGGAGCACTGCCGTATAGTTGTTCTACTGCTGCTACAACAGCATTTTTTAGTTGATTTTCCATGAAATATTAGCTCTATTATAATAGGCTGCAAAGATAATGTAAACCGAGCGCAATGACAAAAAAACAAAGTTTTTTTATTTATGTTTTGTAATAATGCATGCGAGGATGCAATTATTACAAAACATAAATTTAAAGCAAACAAGGTTTGCTGTCATTGCCGAGGTGCCGCTTATCTTATTCAGGCTTTGCCTTCATGATTTTGCTCACGCTCGGCATAACAAATAAATTTGTTCTGCTCTCACTTAATCGCAAAATTCACGAAAGACAAAGTCTTGAGTAAAGATTTATAGAAACAACCGTATATTAACGATTGATTTTATCACTTAGCTCGGCACCAGCCTTAAATTTAACCACTTTTTTAGCTTCGATGGTCATTTTCTCTTGGGTAGAAGGATTAACACCTTCGCGGGCAGCACGATCTACCACTTGAAAGGCTCCAAAACCAACTAAAGCCACTTTATCTCCATTTTTAAGCGCTTTAGAAACCGATTTAATAAAACCATCCAATGCTTTTTTTGCCACAACTTTGCTGATGCCGGCATTGACAGCCATAGCATCTACTAATTCTGATTTATTCATATTATTCTGACTTTAAGGTTATTCTTTGTTTTCTTTGCGCGCCCACAAAATTAGGCGTAACGACTGACTATAATTAAAATAGTTAATCATCCAGTTGATAAATACAATAAACTTGTTGCGTACACCCAAAATAGAACGCAAATGTACTACCAGCCACATGACCCATGCCATAAATCCACCCATTTTCATACCTGCAAATTCGGCTACAGCTTTGTTGCGTCCTACTGTTGCCATCGTACCCAAGTTTTTGTATTGGAATGGTTTTAAGGGTTTTCCTTTTGCCAATCGTTTTAGGTTTTTAGCCAAAAGAGCACCTTGCTGAATAGCTACTTGTGCCAATTGCGGGTGTCCTTGTTCCCACTGTTTATCTACTTGGGGCATGATGCATTGATCACCTATACAGTACACATCTTGCATACCCTTAACTTGGTTGTAGGCATCAACTACAATACGACCCCCTCGCGATATTACTTCGGATGGCATATTTTCTACCTGTTGAGCCATCACACCAGTTACCCAAATAAAGGTTTGTGTAGCAATGGTGCTACCATCATCTATTAAGGCTACCCCATTGCTATAATCGGTGACACGCTGATTGAGCAGCACGTTCACCCCCATCGAACGTAAATATTTCAATACATTGTCCGACGATTTTGGGCTCATGGCAGCCAATAGGCGAGGTTGAGACTCAATTAAGTAAATATTCATCAAACTGTTGGGCAAATCGGGATAATCCTTGGGTAGGATAAAGTTTTTCATTTCCGACAAAGCCCCCGCAATTTCGACACCCGTTGCACCACCTCCTACAATGACTACATTAAGCAAAGATTGACGCTCTTGTGGATTGGAACAAACCAACGCTTGCTCCAAACGTTGCAAAAGCACATTGCGTAGTCCCATTGCCTCGGTTAAGGTTTTCATGGGCATAGCATTCTTTTCTATCTGCTTGTTTCCAAAGAAATTGGTAGTTGTACCTGCCGCTAATACCAAATAATCGTACGACAAATTACCAATGGTTGTAACAATGGATTTTTCTTGTGGCAAAATACCTGTTACCTCTGCCAAACGGAAATAAAAATTTTTACGTTTTTGAAAGATTTTTCGGAAAGGGAAAGCAATGTTGCTTGGTTCGATACCAGAGGATGCTACTTGATAAATCAAAGGAGGAAAATGATGATAATTATTTTTATCGACCAAGACTACCTGGTAATTTGATTTTACCAACTTTCGAGCAATTTTCAGGCCACCAAAGCCACCACCAACAATGACTACACGTTTCTGTTCGGTTTTAGGTATATTACAACTCATGCGTACAAACGAATTTATTGAGAATTCGAATTTTCCTACAAAGATACGAATAAGCGAGCGAAATAATACCAAGCTTGCTTGGATATTTCACAGCGAGCGGGAGTATCTTCGGGGTTTGCCCCAAAGATACGAATAAGCGAGCGAAATAATACCAAGCTTGCCCCAATATTTCACAGCGAGCGGAAGTATCTTCGAGGTTTTCCTCAAAGATAGTTAAATAAAAGCATAGTGACATCAAAGCAACCAAAAAAAAGCTTACCTTTGTGTGGTAAAACAACACATACCTATGAGTGATTATCAACCTACAAATCCAAACTTTCCTCCCGTTGTTAAAAACTTGATTATCATCAATGTTTTGATTTGGATAGCCAGCATAACCTTACCTCGGTTTGGCATCGATTTGGTCAACATCTTTGGTTTGCACTACTGGGAATCAGAAGAGTTTAACATCGCACAACTCTTTACCTATATGTTTTTGCACGACACTTCGTCTATTACTCACCTTTTGTTCAACATGTTTGGGGTATGGATGTTTGGCAAAAACATCGAACTGCTTTGGGGACCTCGCAAGTTCTTGATTTTTTACGTAGTTAGTGGTATTGGAGCAGGACTTATTCAACAATTGGCATGGATGTATAGTTTATCGCCCGCCATCGAAGCCTTCAATCAATACGCTAATACCAAGGATATTCACCTGTTAATGCCCTACCTAAATAACTTAACAGAGTACACCTATATTCCTATGAGTCAACTTTGGGCCATCAAAGCACAACTACTCAGTGCACCTGTTACAGTAGGTGCTTCGGGTGCCTTGTTTGGTATTCTACTGGGATTTGCCGTCTTATTTCCACAAGCACGCATGATGCTGATGTTTTTACCCATCCCCATCAGAGCTCCCTATTTTGTTGCTTTATACGCCATCGTCGAATTATTCATGGGTGTATCTGCCAGTAGCGATGGCATTGCACATTTTGCACATTTGGGTGGCATGATCTTTGCGGCAGTCCTCCTGTTTTTCTGGAAAAAGAAAGGAAATCTGTATTAGTTGTTTGGCATGAGCCTGAAAGGCTCGCCAGGTTGTGAGGTATCGTCTATGAATCGATTTATAAACGAGTTAAAAGATAATTTTAAGTTTGGCAACTTTTTAACCAAACTTATCTACATAAATGCAGGTATCTTTGTTGCCATTAAACTTGCTGTTTTACTATGCACCTGGTTTAAGGTATCAACCTATTGGGTGCAATACCTCGAACTACCTGCATTTCTGCCCAGTTTGATGCAACAGCCCTGGTCTATAATCTCCTACATGTTTTTGCATGATCATTTTGCACATTTCATTTTTAATTTAATCGCTCTGTACTATTTAGGTCAGTTGTTTTTGCAGTTTTTTCATCAAAAACAATTGGTGGCTGTTTATCTTTTAGGCGGTTTTGCAGGAGCTGCCGTTTATTTAATGGGTTTTAACGGCATTCCCTCCTTTACCAATGCTAAAATGGGATCGTACTTGTTGGGGGCATCGGCATCAATTATGGCCATCTTATTTGCAGCGGTAGGCTATGCACCCAATCGAGAAGTCGACGTAACGTTAATCGGAAAGGTAAAACTGCAATACATTGGATATGCCTTTTTGTTTTTGGACATGGTGGGATTTGGTAAATTCAACTCGGGTGGTTCTATGGCACACATAGGCGGCGCTTTCATGGGATTCCTTTTTGGATATTATTATGCACAAGGCAAAGACCTTAGCAAGCCCATTACCAAAGCATTAGATTGGTTAGCAAATCATTTTCACGTTCCCTCTTTTGAAGGTTGGCGCAAACATTTTTCTAAACCCAAATTCAAAGTTAAGGTCAACAAAACACGCAACATGAGCGATGCCGAGTGGAATATGCAACAAAAAGAACGCGAAAAGCAACGTCAGGAGCGCATCGACCAAATTCTGGATAAGATCAAAAAATCGGGGTATCAAAACCTAACAGAAGAAGAAAAAAAATCGTTATTCGATTTATCTCAAAACAATTCATGAAACGCATCGGCAATATATTATGGATTTTAATCAGTGCTATCGCCATGATTACTTTGGCTGTAACCCTGATTATTGCCTACATTCCGCCCGATTCTGCCCTCAATGTTTTAAGCGGTTTGAATTTGCTATTTCCGTATGCGCTGATATTTTCGCTTATCTGCATAACGGTATGCTTATTTAGGAGACAATTTTATACCGCTTTATGCATTGGAGTCATTTTGTTGCTTTCTATCCCTAATATTGGCAAGAGCATAGGCTTTGCTTCTCAAAAACAAGCAATTACAGAAAGCATCAAACTTTCTTGCTACAACGTACATTACTTTAACTTTTACGATTACAAGCAAAAAAACGCTTTGGAATACCTAAAAACTTGCGACGCCGACATTTTGTGTTTGCAAGAAATTTTAGTCATGCGCAACCAACCCAACAACTTGCAACATTTGCTCAAAAGCTTATCCAAATACCCCTATCATCACATCGTCTTTTTTTACGAAGGGAATCGGCTTAGAAAAGGCATCGCCACCCTATCCAAGTATCCCATTGTCAAAAAACAACGTGCCGACATCAACTCACAATCGCACGGTGCTATATCGTCGTGGATACGAATCGGCAACGATACTTTACAGGTAATTAACTGTTACCTGGAATCGAATCGATTAACATCCGCCGAAAAAGAAATTTACAAAAGCCAAGAAAAAACAAACATCATCAAGCGCATTTACAACAAATTGGCAAGCGCCTCACAAAAACGAGGATGGCAAGCCAAGGTTGTATCAGCGTTAAAAGACCCCCGTTGCGCCACCCTTGTATGTGGCGACTTAAACGATGTTGCCACCTCTTACGTGTATCGAACCATCGCACAAGACGACACCGATACTTTTTTAGCCTTAAACCACGGTATTGGTACTACTTTTCACGAAGGTATTTATCGTTTTAGAATTGATTATATCTTTGCAGATAGTTTGATTACACCCTTGTCGTTTCGCATTAACAAACAACCCTATTCGGATCATCATCCCATAGAATTACAATGTAAATTTAAATAACGTATGAAACCAGTAGTTAGTATTATCATGGGCAGTACCAGCGATTTACCCATCATGGAAAAAGCTGCCAAAGTATTAGACGAGTTTGCCATTCCTTTTGAAATGCATGCTTTATCGGCACACCGTACGCCCGACGAAGTTGCAGAGTTTGCCACCAACGCAGAAAAAAGAGGCATCAAAGTCATTATTGCCGCAGCAGGCATGGCTGCTCATTTAGCAGGCGTTATTGCCTCGATGACCACATTACCTGTCATTGGAGTTCCTATCAAATCAAGCATAGAAGGCATGGATGCCCTACTTGCCATGGTACAAATGCCTCCCGGCATACCCGTAGCAACCGTAGCCATCAATGGCGCTATGAATGCAGGCTTGTTGGCAGTTCAAATGTTGGCTTTGTCTGACGAAAAATTAGCGACAGCATTTGCCACCTACAAAAACGACTTAAAAAAGAAGATTGTTAAAGCAAACGAAGAACTTAAAGAAGTAAAATTTGCTTATAAAACCAATTGATACAAAAGGGCATTTTCGTAGCCCATAGGAGTTTTTAGAAAATCCTTCCATACACCGCTTTGCACAAATCCAACTTTTTGGAACAACCGATGCGAAGCGGTGTTTTTTTCTGCCACGATGGCAATAAGCTGATGCCAACCCAAATAATGCTTGGCATAATCGGCAAACAAACCAAGGGCTTGCGCAGCATAACCATTTTTGCGATAACTTTTTTCGATAAAAATCCCGACTTCTGCCCTTTGGTGATAATGATCAATACCTATCACATCCAACAATCCTACCAACCGACCATCGGTTAAGGTTATTGCCCATTTAAACTGGGTAGCAGCAAAAACATCCGTCGTATCTTGTTGCAAATAAGCACGCAATACATAACGCGACAGGGGCATGTGAGTGTTGCCGGTGCTCCAATTTTCAGTATCATTCTCACAAGCATAAAGAAACTCCAAATCGGTAGGTTCCAATGCTCTAATTCGCAGTATTTGATTGCTTAAAAAGGTCATCTTGGGTCAATAATTTACACGACAAATCCCATGGTAGGATGCTCTATTTGTACTCGGCATGCACCTTGATTTTGCTCCATAAATTCGATAATCTGGGCGTATGTATATTGTACTGTCGATAAGGTAACCACCTCACGCTTATCATCCAACTTTTGAGGGGTAGAACGCAACGATGCCAATAATACCATGATTTTCGTAAGGATTTTGAGCAAAAAATAAACCACACCCTTGCCGTTGTATTTTTGGTAAAAGAGTTGCATGGCACCGTAAAAATTACGCATATAGCGAGCATCGTATCGAGTACTCTCTCCTTTGTAATGCAACATCGTACAGGGAAGATAATAGTTTTTATAACCCGACAGGGTAATGGCATACGAAATATCAATATCCTCACCATACATAAAATAGCGTTCGTCCAAATAGGCCACATCGCCCAAAGCGGCTTTGTGCAACAGCATAAATGCACCCGAGAGGATAGGCACCTCGCCTACTTGTTTATCGCCCAATTGGGTATAATAATAGCTATTTTTACCCGAAAGAGGTAGGTGTAAAAATTTACAAATGGCATTCCATACGGTAGGTAAAGAACGTTTCGATTCGGGAAGAAATCGTCCAGAGGCATCAATCATGCGCACGCCCAAAGCACCAAATTGAGGCATATTTTTGGCAAAATGACAAACATTTTGCAAGGCATCTTCGGCTATAATGGTATCTGGATTGAGCAACAAAACATAAGGAGCTTTTGCCATGGCTATGGCTTTGTTATTGGCTTTTGCAAATCCTTCATTTTTTTCGTTTGCTACATAAATAACCGTCGGAAAGTACTTCTCTACCAATACCTGTGAGTTATCGTCAGAAGCATTATCTACCACAATAACCTCGCAACGAATCAGACTGGATGCTTTTTTTACGGCATCCAAACATTGCAGCAGGTAATAAGGCACTTTATAATTAACTATAACAACCGACAGTTCTACCATAATCAAAACAAAGCACGCAACTTAGCAAAAAATCCTTGTGGTTTAGGCGCTTGATAATGCGTATTGTATTGAGGAATACAAGTACCTTTTATCATTTGATAAATCACACCCCAATCGGGCAGTCCGCCTACATTACGGTCGTCGATGTAAATATCCGCATTTACTTTTCGGCTATCCTTTTCGCTCATCACATCGCCAGGAAAATTGGCATTTATGGCATAAAACTCCAAACCTTTACTTTGACAATAATCCACCGCTTCTTGCAAAAGCGCACCCGAGCGAACGGTCCACAAAACAAGACGATAACCTTCTCGCTGCAAGCGAATTAAAGTCTCAATAGCAAAAGGTATATCTTTGCCAATTTTGGGATATGCATGGGTTACAATGGTACCATCAAAATCTACTGCTATTAATTTACTCATGGGTATCCTCCTTTTGGTTATGGGTTACGGCTTGATTGGACAAATAATAATTCCACTTTTGAGCGGTGGGTTTGCAAAATATCAAAGCAATAAAAGCGATTAAATAGCAGTATAATGCCGTTCTCTCACGCAACAACCAATAGGTAGCAACGGATGTTATTGCAGGAAATGCAATGGCATACATTTGAACCAATGCCCATTTGGCATAGGTTTGAATGGTAGCGTTTTCGCCCACTTTTACCGAGAATAATTTAAAAACCATCGGAATGGCTAACAAAAACAAGATATTGATGGTACTAATCATCATCGAAACACCATCAGCAACAATCAAAAATGGCAAGCCATTCATGGAGAAATGAGCTACTGCCAACAATATCAATAATACTACATACAAACCGTAGTAATGAAACTGCAAAGATTTATTGGTTTTCATATCATTAGTTTTTATAAGGAACACGATTGACAATGGATTTACCAAGGGTAAGTTCGTCGGCATATTGCAATTCATCGCCTACCGAAACGCCTCGTGCAATGGTGGTTAGCGTTATATCAAAGGCTGCCAGTTTGCGAGCAATGTAATACGAGGTAGTATCACCCTCCATGGTAGTGCTTAATGCCAATACCACTTCTTTAACACCCCCTTGTTTGATTCTTTCTACCAAACTTTCTATCTCCAAATCGGATGGATGCACCCCATCGATGGGCGAAATCACGCCACCCAACACGTGGTACAAGCCTCTAAATTGACCGGTATTTTCTATCAGCATCACTTCTTTGATGGTCTCGACCACACATACCACATCGGTTTGACGCGAAGCATCAGAACAAATCTGACAGACCTCTGCATCGGATATATTTTTGCAAACTTTGCAATATTTTACTTCGTTTTTGAGCAACAAAATAGCCTGTGCAAAATCGGCTACATCTTGTTGTTCTTGTTTAAGCAGATGTAAAGCCAATCGAAGGGCGGATTTTTTGCCTATTCCTGGCAATTTTGCCAACTGATTAACAGCATTTTCTAACAAATACGAAGGATACGATTGCATACCACACAAAAATTCATCAAACAGACAAATATAGGGATTTTTTGGGGAATTGCAAAATATGGACTAATCGGTTAATCGTTAAATCGTTGAGGCGGTGAGTCGGTGAGGTGAGGCGATGCTATGAAAAGACATCGTGATTGAGCGGAAATACATTTTTGTGTATGACGAGCGTTAA
>CALDQH010000049.1 GCA_937911935.1 uncultured Bacteroidales bacterium
CCGTTGGTTGCATTCGCAATATCAACCGATTCTACACCAGCCATGTGCAAGATTTCTGCAAATTGCATTTTGTACCAGAAATTGAACAAGTGCAAGCCCAAGCCCAACACAATGATAACACCCAATGCCAACATGTTTTTAGAAGACCATTCTACGTCAGCTTGACGAGCCGACACAGCATAGCGTTCTTTACCACGTGCACGGTAGTTTTGCATGGTAATGTAGAAAGCATACAAAATATGCACCACTACCAAGAATGCCAAACCAGCGGTAGCAACTAAAGCGTACCAGTTTGCACCCAAGAATTCACAAATCATGTTGTAACCCTCTTCAGAGATGATTGCAACCAAGTTCATTGCTGCGTGAAACAATAGGAAGAACACCAAAGCGGCTCCCGAAATGCTCATCACAACTTTTCGTCCAATGGAAGAATTAACTAACCACATACTTTTTTGATTGATAAAATTATTAATTGATTAAATGATTTTGCTAAAACCTTACAAAAATAGTGAAAAATATACAATCTGCAAAATATTCTTGTTTGGTTGCTTTGCCAACAAAAAAAATCTCCTAACTTTGCATTCAACGTCGCTTATCAACTAAACGACTAAACAACTAAACAACAAAAAACATGAAATCAATCAAAGGAACTCAAACCGAAAAAAACTTGCTTATTGCCTTTGCAGGCGAAAGCCAAGCACGTAACCGTTATACATTCTTTGCTAGCGTAGCTAAAAAAGAAGGTTACGAACAAATCGCTGCTAACTTCTTAGAAACAGCAGAACAAGAAAAAGAACATGCAAAAAAATTCTTCAAATATTTAGAAGGCGGCATGGTAGAAATCACAGCTTCTTATCCAGCTGGTGTTATTGGCAAAACCATCGACAACCTAATTGCTGCTGCAGCAGGCGAACACGAAGAATGGGCTGCCGCTTATCCTAAATTTGCAGACATTGCAGAAGCAGAAGGCTTTGATCAAATTGCCACTACTTTCCGCAACATTGCCACCGTCGAAGCAATGCACGAAGAACGCTACCTTACTTTCTTGAAAAACATGCAAGAAGGCAAAGTATTCAAAAAAGACCAAGAAGTTACCTGGCAATGTCGCAACTGCGGCTTCGTTTACAACGGAACCGAAGCTCCCGAAGAATGTCCTGCTTGCGCACATCCACAAGCATATTTCGAGGTTAAAAAATCGAACTACTAATAGGTGAAAGCTACTTTTCAACTATACAAAAAAAACAACGGACCATTTTTAAGTGCTTTTGCACTTATTTGGTTCGTTGTTTTACTAATTGCAGTAGAATACTCGCGCGTTAATGCACACTTACTACTCAATAGTTTTCACACACCTTTTTTAGATACATTTTTTAAGTATTTCACCCACATTGGAGGCGGATTTCCCGTCTATGTCGGCATTGCTTGGTTTTTGTTTAACAAACGGCAAGGGCTTTATATTTTACTAACACAGGGACTCACGGCTATTTTTACACAGATAGCCAAATATACATTTGCCCACCCACGCCCACTTACTTATTTCAAAGAAATAGGAGCATCCTTACCTCCAACGGTAGAAGGAGTACAAATCTGGGATGCCTACAATAGTTTCCCCTCTGGACACACCTCCGCCACATTCGCCTTATGCGCTTGCTTGGCGGCTATTACCCCTCCAAAATACAGGTGGTTACAATTGGTTTGGGTCTTATTTGGATGGTTAGGTTCCTACTCACGCATCTATTTATCGCAACATTTTGTCGATGACATTTTAGCGGGTTCGGTTATAGGCGTAGTATCAGCTGGTATCCTTTATGTTGTTTTATTCCAAAAAGAATGGGGCAATCAACCTTTATTCCCCTTAAAAAAGACACAATAACGATGAGTACGACCAGAACATTCGCTTTTTATACTTTGGGATGCAAACTTAACTTTGCCGAATCTTCGTACATTGGCAAGTTGCTCATCGAGCAAGGATTTTGCAAGGCACAAAAGGGAGAAACACCCGATATTTGCATCATCAACACCTGCACCGTAACCGACAATGCCGATAAAAAATGCAGGCAAACCATTCACAAAATCAGGCGTTCTTATCCCAATACCTATTTGGTCGTTACGGGTTGTTACGCACAAGTTAGCGCCGATGCTATCTGTCAAATGCAGGGCGTCGATAAAGTTTTGGGGGCCAACGACAAGTTTGAAATCCCCTTGCATTTGCAAACCCAAAATAACGAGCACATCATTAGCGACAACCGCAAAATAACCCCATTTCATCGGTCATGTTCGGCAGAAGACCGCACCCGACACTTTTTAAAAGTACAAGACGGATGCGACTATTTTTGCACCTATTGTGCCATTCCGTTTGCACGCGGGCGTAGCCGCAACGGTGCTATCGCCGATTTGGTAAAACAAGCCCAAGAAGTTGCCCAAAACGGAGGCAAAGAAATCATCTTAACGGGGGTTAACATTGGTGATTTTGGCAAATCTACGGGCGAAACTTGCCTGCAACTATTACAAGCTTTAGACCAAGTTGAGGGCATCGAACGATTTAGAATTTCATCGATAGAACCCAACCTTTTGACGGACGAAATCATTGATTTTGTCGCATCAAGCAAGCGATTTGCTCCTCACTTTCACATTCCGTTGCAAGCCGGTAGTGATGCAGTGCTAACGCTTATGCACCGTCGTTACAACACAGACCTATTCGCACACAAAATTCAGTTGATAAAGCAAAAAATGCCTCATGCTTTTATCGGTGTGGACGTTATCGTGGGCATGCGTGGCGAAACCGACGAATTATTTGAACAATCGTACCAATTTATTGCTTCGCTACCCATTAGCGAGTTGCACGTATTTAGTTACTCGGAACGCGCAGGAACAGCAGCCCTACGTATTCCATACAAAGTATCTCCCTCCGACAAAAAGCAACGAAGCCATCGCCTGCTTGCCCTATCGGAGCAAAAGAAACAAGTTTTTTACAACAGCCAATTAGGCACCAAACGTCGCGTGCTGTGGGAATCAACCAAAAAAAATGGCTACATGAGTGGTTTTACCGAAAATTACATCAAGGTAAAACAACCCTACCAAGCAAATTTAGTCAATACATTAACCGATCATACCCTAACCCAAGATATGTTGGATTATGAAATTTGAGTTACTACATACTGACCCTAAAAGCAACGCCCGCGCTGGCATTGTAACCACCGATCACGGCACCATCCAGACTCCTATTTTTATGCCAGTAGGCACTGTGGGTTCTGTAAAAGGTGTTCATCAACGTGAGTTAAAAGAGGACGTCAAAGCACAAATTATTTTGGGCAACACCTACCATTTGTACCTTCGCCCTGGCACCGAAATTTTACGCCAAGCAGGAGGGCTGCATCGTTTCAACAGCTGGGACAAACCCATCCTTACCGATAGCGGTGGTTTTCAGGTATTTTCATTATCGGGTACTCGTAAATTAAAAGAAGAGGGTGTAACCTTCCGTTCGCACATTGATGGTTCGAAACACCTCTTTACGCCCGAGAATGTAGTGGACATTCAACGACTTATCGGGGCTGATATTACCATGGCTTTAGATGAATGTACTCCTGGCGATGCTCCCTACGATTACGCAAAAAAATCCATGGAGATGACCCATCGTTGGCTAAAACGTGGTCTCAAACGTTTTGACGAAACTGAGCCTCTATACGGCTACAGTCAAACCTTTTTCCCCATCGTCCAAGGGTGTGTTTATCCCGAACTACGCAAACAATCTGCCGAATTTATCGCCGAACAAAATCGCGAAGGTAACGCCATTGGCGGTTTGGCGGTGGGCGAGCCTACCGAAAAAATGTACGAAATGATTGAGGTTGTCAACGAAATCTTACCCAAAGACAAACCTCGTTACCTGATGGGCGTAGGCACTCCTGCTAATATTTTAGAGGCCATCGAACGTGGTGTTGATATGTTTGACTGCGTTATGCCTACCCGAAATGGACGCAACGGCATGCTCTTTACCTTGCAAGGTACCATCAACATGCATAACAAAAAATGGGCAAACGATTTTTCGCCTATCAACCCAGATGGCACAGCATACGTTGACACGGCTTACAGCAAGGCATACCTACGCCATCTTATCATGACAGGCGAACTATTGGGCATGCAAATAGCCTCTATCCACAACCTTTCGTTTTACGTATGGCTAACGCAAGAGGCACGCAAGCACATCATTGCGGGCGATTTCTCGTCGTGGAAAGCAGCCATTGTTCCCCAGTTAATGCGCAGGTTGTAGGGATTTTATACTTTCGACAAAAATCCCTATCTTTGTACCGTCTATGAATAAACGATTGTACATACTACTAATGGGCTGGATTATCGGATTTAGCTCGTGTTTGTATGCGCAATCAGCCCCAAAACCTACAGCAGGTGATGGTGTTAAAGCGTGGCATGTAAACGAGGATTATGCTACCGAAACTTCCACCACGCCCGACACCCTTTCAAATGGGTTTCAAATTACCTCAACCCCAGCATACATCCGTACCATAGCATCCGAATGGTTAGGAAACATGGGGCTTCCCAGCCAATCGGCTATTTTTGCAGACAGACATCAAACCGATATTGCTGGCGATTTTTTGTTTAGACATCCCTACTACGACAATTATCTCGCCACCGATAGGGTTTATTTCTTTAATACCCTAAAGCCATATAGCAATTTATCGTATGCCACAGGCGGTTTTGCACACCACGGCGAGGACCACCTTACTGCCCGCTTTTCCATCAACGCCAACAAACGCCTTAACTTTGGTTTGTTTGCCGATTATGTATATGGACGAGGGGCTTTCTACAAACAATCATCGGACGATCTAAACGGCTACCTCAACGGAAGTTACCGCGACGAGAAATACTCCATCTACTTTATTGCCGGACTTAATAATTTTAGAAATTTCGAAAACGGAGGTATTACCGACGACAAGTTATTAAACTCCATCGACGATCCACAAAACTTGCCCGTCAAGTTATCCAATGCATGGTCTATTTACAACTCATTCTATTTCTGGGTCAATCAACAATATAACATCGGTTATTACCAAACCGACCCCAACGACTCCGAAGTAAAGACATTTGTTCCTGCCATGACTGTTGGTTATAGTATTAAATACGAAAACAGCCAAAAAAAGTATTACGAAAAGAGCATCACCCAAGGATTCTACGAGCATAATTACTACTCGGACGTAGCAAGCAACGACACCGCAGCTAATCATTTTCTTAAGAACGTCATCTCGTTTACCATGAACGAGGGCTTTCAAAAATGGGCAATCTTTGGGGTACGCGCCTTTGCCGAAATCGACATGGACTGCAACATGCGCATGATTGCCGACTCCACCTATACCTACGATACACAGGCCTTAATAGCGGTTGGTGGCGAACTCTTTAAACGCAAAGGCATTACTACCTATGGCGTAAACGGCAAAGTATTTTTATTGGGCAGAGACAAGCGTCTTTCGTTCGATGTTACAGGCGATTTTAATTCATCTTGGAGAATCAGCCCCAAAGACAGCACCCTACGCATGTCACTCCATGCAGACGGACACGTTAAAAGCATCACACCCAGTTACTTTACCGAGCATTATTACTCCAACCACTTTATCTGGGACCAACTTTTGGACAACATTTGGTCCGCACGTGCCTACGGAAGCATTAGCATCCCCTACAAATATTGCGACTTTAGTATAGGTGCAGGCTGGCAAGGATTAAAGAATTACGTTTATTTTGATCACAACGCACTTGTAGCACAAGACACTAAAAATTTTATCCAAATAATTAGTGCAGACGTCAAATTCAACCTAACGGCATGGAAATTTCATTGGGACAATCAAGTCTCTGTGCAATACTCCTCGCATCCAGAGATTCTTCCCTTACCTTTGGTCTCTGCTTATAGTAACTTGTACTTTAAAACAACTATTTTCAAATATCTAACCGTACAATTAGGTGTCGATTGCCGATACAATACCGCATATTATGCCAACGCATACATGCCAGCAACAGGACAATTCCACCTACAAAACACCACGTTGGTCGGCAATTATCCCCTGATGAATGCATACATCAATTTGCACCTTAAACAATTCAGGTTTTTTGCCATGTATTATAATTTCTCGCAAGGCTTTTTGCCTGCCAATTATTTTACCGTACCACACTACCCACTCAATCCTGGCATGTTTAAATGCGGATTATCTTGGAACTTTTACGACTAATACCTATGAACGAAATAGAACAAAAAATGGCTCGACGTAAACACCTCTTTATTGGAAGTGGGTGCATCATCATTGCGCTTATTATTTTGTCATTTGTATTGTTTGCCCGTTCATACCAACGTAAAACCGACTACACACGCATCAAACAAGCCAACACCCTACGCGTTATTGTTGAGCCAAACTCCATGAGTTATCAAGTTATCGACATTGATAGCATAGCTGGTTTGCAAGCGCTCATGATTCAACAATTTGCACACGACCATCAAATAGACAAGGTCGTTTTTATCACCGAGCCTAATCTATCTGCTGCCATCGATTCACTATTACAAAACAAGGTGGATATATTGGCTTGGCACATCCCCATCTACAATCAAATGCGTCAAAAAATAAGCTATACCATCCCTGTTTTTACCAGTCGTCAGATGCTTATCCAACGCAAGCAAAACAAACAGAAGCCCGATAGTGTAGCCTTTATACGCAACCAGTTAGAATTAGCCAACCAAAACGTTTACATATTACCGGGTGCATTTTATCGCCAACGACTCACCAATCTTTCGCACGAAATTGGCGATAGCATTTACATCAAAGAAATTCAAAATGCCACACCAGCCGACTTGCTTGATATGTTAATCGAAAAGCATATCGACTATGCCGTATTGGACGAATTTGTAGCAAGGGTATTGCTCAAACAACCCGAATACAAAAACTTAGATATGAGCACTGCCATTAGTTTTACCCAGAACTACTCGTGGGCAATCCATCCCAATACCCCTATCTTACGCGATTCAATTAATAATTGGCTCTCCGTGTATTTAGAAAGTAAAGAGTACAACAAAATTTACCGCCAATACACAGGGGTTAAGTAAAATCCCCCTTTTTAGGGATTGTTCAAAAGGGACTTTATTACTATTTTTGCCAAGCATGGAATTTAACAAAGAACAAAAAATTGCAGATATTGTTGAGCAAGACTTTAAACAGGTTTTGCTCTTAGAGCATTTGGGCATTCCTTTTATCGTAAAAGAGAAAACGGTCGAAAAAATCTGTCAAGAAAACAACATCAACCCCGAACTTTACCTGCATTTTGCCAGTTTATTTGCCAATCAAACATCCGTCCCTATTCCCCATTACGACAGTGACGATATTAAATGCATGGTAAGGTACCTTCAAAACAGCCACCATTATTACCTCAACGAGCGTGCCGCCAAAATTATGCGGTACGTAAAACAAATAGCCGAAGAGACCAACTGCACAGGCATCTATTTGCTCGATAATTTTGTACAAAATTACATCGAAGAGGTCAAAAAACACTTTGACTACGAAAACAACATTGTATTCCCGTATATGATTGCCATGGCAAATAACGACCCCAACACAGGCAATTACAGCATCGCCGAATACAAGCAACATCACGACAACATTGACGACAAATTAGCCGACCTAAAAGGCCTGCTCATCAAATACCTTCCATTTGACGACAACAACAATCACCTTAGACGAAAACTACTTCACTGCTTATTCGATTTAGAGCAAGAACTAAAAATACACACCTTAATAGAAGATACCGTGCTCATTCCTTTGGTCGAAAAACTAGAAGGCAAAGAGAATAGCGTATCCCATGAGAAACCCATCGAGGAGAAAAGAACAAATATCGAATTATCCGAGCGAGAAATCGACGTTCTTCGCTTGCTTTTAGAAGGAAACTCCAACAAAGAAGTGGCAGACAAACTAAACATCAGTACCCATACCGTCATTTCGCACCGCAAAAACATCACTGCCAAAACCAGTATCAAATCGTTGGCAGGTCTTACCATCTACGCCCTTCAAAATGGCATCATCGAGGTAAAATAACCCCTCCGCATCCCCATTTTTAGGGATAAAAATTCATTTTTTTTGGGGATTGTCACAACAAAAGTATAGCCATACCTTTGCCATGCAAAAACAAACAGCTATACATCATGAAAAGAAAATTACTCTTTACCTTATTACTTTGTACATTTCACGTGGCACTATGGGCAAGCAACCCCTCTAAAGAAACCAACATGGGCGGCGAACTAGATGTTTACGTTACCTACACACCCGCAGAAGAAGTTACCTTATTTTTAGGCGAAGAACTTACTTTTGCCAACTTTTTAACCCCAGAAAACGGTTTGTTTGATGCTTGTAATACGGTTATAGGAGCGGCTTACACACCACATCCTAACATCGCACTAGAAGCGGCCTACGAATTTTTATACGCCAACGCCACCTGCATGGAGCATGTACTAAAACTATCGGCCATGCCCCAAGTTAGTTTAGGCGATTTTTCGTTATCACTCCAAGAAACAGGCCAAATGACGTACGCAGTACCCGAAAATGCCTATTTATGGCATTTAGTTTCTAAACTAACCCTAGCATATGCCATTCCAGAAACGCCTTTATCGCCCTATGCCTACGTCGAAATGACCAATCCATTAGAGGCTGCACCCGCATCTTGGTACGACGAATTATGCTACAGAGCAGGGCTAGATTGGGCTGTAAATAAGCACAATACCTTGGGATTGTACTATGAATTTTCGCATACACCAGATAGTTACTTTCACCTAATAGGCATTGGCTATACATTATCGTTCTAAAATTAGGAATCTATGCAGAAATAACGTAATTTTGACCCTTGAATTATGTATCTATCCGACTTAAAAACAGGCGAAATCGCCATTATATCCAAAGTACATGGTACGGGAAAATTCCGCAAACGTATCATTGAGATGGGCTTTGTTAGAGGCCAAAAGGTAGAAGTTTTAATGGGAGCCCCTCTAAAAGACCCCATCAACTACAAAGTGATGGACTACGAAGTTTCGTTACGAAGAAACGAGGCGGCCCTAATTGAGGTGGTTGGCATAAACGAGAAAGATGCAACCCTAAAATCAGACAATTATGGTGCCATCGAATACGATCCATTAGACATTGCCCATAAAACAGGCAATACCATCAACATCGCTTTGGTGGGCAATCCCAATTCGGGCAAAACCTCGCTGTTTAACATCGCATCGGGCAAACACGAACACGTTGGCAACTATACGGGTGTTACGGTCGATGCCAAAGAAGGCAACATCGACTACAAAGGATATCGATTAAACATCTTTGACCTTCCTGGCACTTATTCGCTTACCGCCTACTCGCCCGAAGAGGTCTTTGTGCGCAAACACATCATGGAGCAAGACCCTGACATCATCATCAACGTGGTATCTGCCTCCAACCTTGAGCGCAATCTATACCTCACCACCCAACTCATCGACATGGACATTCCCATGGTTATTGCCCTAAATATGTACGATGAGCTTGAAAAAAGCGGAGCGAAACTAAATTACCAAGAACTATCGAGCATGCTGGGCATATCCATCATTCCCACCAAAGCAAAAGATGGATTTGCCGAAAACAGTGGCATCACCGATTTATTAGATACTGTTATCAGCACATTTGAGGGGAAAAACCCCATTACCAAACACATTCACATTAACCACGGTGGCGACCTTCAAATAGCCATTAACCGCATCAACAAGCTCATCAAAAAAGAGAGCGAATACAAAAACCACTTTTCCAGCCGTTTCTTTGCCGTTAAATTATTAGAGAACGACAAAGGTGCCGAAGAGTTTGTAAAAACCTTGCCCAACGCAGCAGAAATTTTAGATTACAAGAACAAAATTGCTGCGCACATCGAAGAAGAATTGGACGAAGACTGCGAATCGGCCATTATCAATGCCAAATACGGATTTATTAGCGGTGCACTCAACGAAACCTACACCGAACCCAAACGCAAATCGTCGGGACTTACCAACATTTTAGACCCCATTGTTACCAATAAGTTTTTAGGGTATCCCATCTTCCTCCTATTTATGTGGGTAATGTTTGAATGTACCTTTGTATTAGGTGCATACCCCCAAGATTGGTTAGATGCAGGCATTGGCATGTTAAACGATTACCTTGCCAACGTGATGCCCGAAGGGCCATTCACCGATTTGCTATTAGATGGTATTATTAGTGGTGTTGGCGGTGTATTGGTATTCTTACCCAACATCCTTATTTTGTATTTCTTTATCTCGCTCATGGAAGACTCGGGCTACCTTGCCAGAGCAGCCTTTATCATGGACAAAATCATGCACCGCATGGGACTGCATGGCAAATCGTTTGTACCCATGCTCATGGGATTTGGCTGCAACGTACCCGCCATTATGGCAACAAGAACATTAGAAAGCAAGCACAGCCGCCTTATCACCATGCTGGTTATACCGTTTATGTCGTGTACTGCCCGCATACCCGTTTACATCATCTTTGCCAAAATATTCTTCCCCAATCACGCTTCGTGGGTTATGCTTGGATTGTATATTTTAGGCATTTTAGTCGCAGTAGCATCTGCCAGAATCTTCAAGAAATTTTTGATAAAAGGCGACGAAACTCCTTTTGTTATGGAGTTACCCCCTTACCGTGTGCCAACCCTTAAATCGGCACTCCATCACATGTGGGAAAAATCGGTTCAATACCTTAAAAAGATGGGTACGCTTATTTTGTTTGCCTCCATCATTATTTGGGCTTTGGGTTATTTTCCCATGGCAAAAGACGAAAATACAACCCCGTCCGAACAATTAGAACAAAGTTACATCGGTCGCATCGGCAAATTCATCGAACCCGTTATTGAGCCATTAGGTTACAACTGGAAAATGGGAGTCGGTATTGTAGCTGGTCTTCCTGCCAAAGAATTGGTAGTAAGCACATTAAGCGTGCTATACACCAACTCCGAAGACGAAGCTACCGAAGAAAGCAACGTCTTAGCCTCAGCCCTAAAACACGAAGTAAAAGCAAACGGAGACCCCCTATACACACCAGCCACCGTGCTATCATACCTTGTATTTATCTTGCTTTGTTTCCCCTGCATTGCCACCATCATGGCCATAAAATCCGAAAGTGGCAGTTGGAAATGGGCACTATTCTCTGCTATTTACACCACAACTGTGGCATGGATTTTAGCCTTTGCTGTTTATCAAATTGGAGGACTATTCTTATGACCATTCAGTGGATATTAGTTGCAGTTATTCTACTTTTCGCCCTTATTTTTGTAGGGCGAAAGGTTTACTGCAGCATCAAAGGCAATAACAAATGCGCCTGCTGCACCAAAGACTGCCCGTTAAAACAGTCGATAACCGCTCGTCGATAGTCGCTTGTCTTTAATTCGGTCCCTGAGCTTGTCGAAGGGCGGCGCTTCATCTTCCGACTTGGTTTCCGGTCGGGATTTGTACATACAAAAACTACAAAATGTGAACTCGCTTCGCTCAAACAACACATTTTGCTTAACGTTTTTGCACATAAAAATCTATTTCCGACCTCCACCAAATGTCGTCAGATTGAATCGTCTCAACGACTAAACGCCTCAACGACTCAACATCGATTCACCGATTCACCGATTCACCGATTCACCGATTAGAAAAAAAATCGGCACACCTATTTTTTTTCTAATCTAAATATATTATCTTTGCACCCGATTTTTTATACATAAAGTCTAACAACTAATTATTTAACAAACAAAACATTATGGCAGATTTAAAAAAACAAACAATGCCCCTAGACAATTTTGACTGGGACGCATTCGAAAACGGCGTTGTAAACGCTGAGGTCAGCAAAGAAGACCAAGAAAAAGCCTACAACCAAACATTGAACCAAATCAATGCAAACGACGTGGTTGAAGGTACTGTAATCGCAATGAACAAACGCGAAGTTGTTGTAAACATCGGTTACAAATCAGACGGTATCGTTTCAATGAACGAATTCCGTTACAATCCCGAATTGCAAATCGGTGACAAAGTAGAAGTTTACATCGAATCGCAAGAAGATAAAAAAGGTCAATTGGTGCTTTCGCACAAAAAAGCTCGCAGCGCTCAATCTTGGGAACGCGTTAACGAAGCTCTTAACAACGACGAAATCATCAAAGGCTTTATCAAATGCCGTACTAAAGGCGGTATGATCGTTGACGTATTTGGTATCGAAGCATTCTTGCCTGGTAGCCAAATCGACGTTAAACCAATCCGCGACTACGACGTATTTGTTAACAAAACCATGGAATTCAAAGTGGTTAAAATCAACCAAGAATTCAAAAACGTGGTGGTTTCTCACAAAGCTCTTATCGAAGCTGAGTTGGAACAACAAAAGAAAGAAATCATTGGCAAATTGGAAAAAGGCCAAATCTTGGAAGGTACTGTCAAAAACATCACCTCTTACGGTGTATTCATCGACTTGGGTGGCGTAGATGGTCTTATCCACATTACCGACCTTTCTTGGGGTCGCATCTCGCATCCTGAAGAAATCCTTCAATTGGATCAAAAACTTAACGTTGTTATCCTTGATTTCGACGACGAAAAGAAACGCATCGCTTTGGGCTTGAAACAACTTACTCCTCACCCATGGGAAGCGCTTGACGCTAACCTACAAGTAGGTGACAAAGTAGAAGGTAAAGTAGTTGTAGTTGCCGACTACGGTGCATTCGTAGAAATCGCAACTGGTGTTGAAGGTCTTATCCACGTTTCAGAAATGTCTTGGTCACTTCACCTACG
>CALDQH010000050.1 GCA_937911935.1 uncultured Bacteroidales bacterium
CCGTATGCCGCGAGCATAATCTGGTAGCCATGGTTGGCTACCTAAAAGAGTGCGGCTTGAGAGTTTTTGCGGCATCCGAAAAAGCAACACAAGATTATACCGAAGCCGATTACGCAGGTCCCATTGCTCTTGTCATGGGCTCCGAAGATGTAGGCATATCGCCCGAGATTTTGGAACTTTGCGATGAGCACGTACGTATTCCTATCAACGGCAATATTTCCTCGCTCAACGTATCGGTTGCAGCAGGTATTTTAATTTACGAAGCAGTAAGAAGTAGATAAAATTAGGGATTAAACTCCCAACTCTCAACTCTCATGCAAGTAATCTACGAGGACAATCACATCATTATCGTCAACAAGTCCAGCGGAGAAATTGTACAAGGCGACAAAACAGGAGATACACCTCTTGTAGAACACGTGCGCACCTACATCAAAGAGAAATACAACAAACCCGGTAATGTTTTTTGTGGTTTAACGCATCGATTGGACCGTCCCGTAAGCGGCGTAGTTATTTTTGCCAAAACAAGCAAAGCCTTGGAGCGCATCAACAACATGCTCAAAAACCACGAAATCAAAAAAACATATTGGGCCATTGTAAAGAATCCGCCCAAACAAAGTGAAGGGAAACTGGTTAATTACTTGGTTCGCAACGAAAAACAAAACAAATCGTATGCATACCCTACCGAAAAGCCCAATTCTAAACGCGCCGAACTCAACTACAAGGTTATTGGCAAATCGGACAACTATACCTTGTTAGAGGTAAACCTAATAACCGGACGTCATCATCAAATTCGTTGCCAACTTGCCGCTATGGGGTGTCCCATTAAAGGCGATTTAAAATACGGTTTTGCTCGATCCAACCCAGACGGAAGCATTAGCCTACACGCCCGTAGCGTTGAGTTTACGCACCCCGTATCCAAGGAAATCATCCACGTAGAAGCTCCTCCTCCGCAAGACGCCCTTTGGAACTCTATGAAATAAAAAAACTGCACTCTAGCATTTTGCTGAGTGCAGTTTCTGTAAAGAAATTACTTACCAAACAGATATTAACCTATTACCACTTTTTGTTTTCAAGATATAAACACCTTCTAGAGCACCGTTTAGATGAGTTACTTCTAAACCTGTTATTGTGTAAACTTGGAACGGTTCGTCACAGTAGATGGTGTGTTCTTTAGCATAAATCATTATTGCAGTGACTTCATCTATAGATACATTTGAATCATCGTCTGGATTTGGATCTACAGTTCCTCCGCCATTGGTATCAAAGGTTAATGAAGCATACCAAACACCATCATAGAAATAAGGTTTCGACGCCTCAAATTTTAGGTCGCCTGTTTGATTACCCGTTCCGTTATTGCCATTGTTGAAAATAATGCGGTCTGCCAAATTTGAATCAAAGGTATATGAGTAAACTTCATATCTATCTACTGTTTTATCTAGTTTTGTAGCAGATCCACCTGGCCAATAATTAATAGGTTTATCTGTTGCATAATCCCATACGTATGCATTTACAGCAGACCAACCTGATTTATTTACATAATATAATGTAATATCACCAGCAGGAGTTGGCTCTGGTTCTGGATTATCAGGTGTTTCAACTTGTTTCACTGCTGTAACAGTAAAGTCTGGATTTTCATAATCACCATTGAATACGATCGTAATATCATATATGCCAGCTTCTGCTACTTCTGCAGAAATATGTTTTTCAAATACTGCATAATTACAATTTCCTAGAATTCTATAATTAACAACACCCAAATCATTACCTTCTAAAATTTGAATGTTTTCAGTATATTTAAGTGTATTGTTATTTGCTGCAGTAAATCTATTTTCAATCAAACATTCATCAGTATTTGCCACTGCGAAGTAATCTACTTTTACTTTTCCAAAACTTCCCGAAGGTGTAGTTGCAATGATTTTACCTGTTAGAGTACTGTATTTAATAGTTACATCGGCAGTAGCATTTAGTGTAAAGCCAATATTTCCACCATCTTGTATTGTAATACCTGCAGAAGAATTTACTGTATCTAGGAACTCTCCTCCAAGCCATTGTCGTGGTTCAATATTCACTACCACTTTAAAGTTCCATGTACCAGCAGGCACATTAGAATATATAATTTCAAAAATACCATCTTTGTCTGCATCTGTCATTTGATTGGCAGTTGCAGTAGCATCCCATTCAATGCCATTACACCATACACCCGTGGCATCGCTACCGCCATTTCCTGCCACGTAGAATATTGTAATATCACCACCTTGGTTTTCATCACCACCTTGGTTTTCATCGCCACCTTCGCCTGCAAGACACTCTATATATTGAAAGTTACCAAATATATTATCTGATTTATAATCTGCCTTAGATGCACAAGGCACATATAAATTGGCATTATAATTAGAGAAAGATTGTCCAGATACTTTTGGTACTGTAGTAGGATATGCAATAATATTTCCAAGTTTGTCACAAGATTCAAACGCATAATTACCAATTTCTTTTACACCCTCGCCTATACTTACCGAAATTAACTCACTACAACCACTGAATGCTTTATAACCTATAGAAGTAACACTATTAGGTATAGTAATATTTTTTAATTTACTCATTCCATAGCATAAATATGATGGAATACGTTCTACTTCGTTACCAAAGGTAAATGAGGTTATTTGCGAACTAATACTTTCAAAAAAAGCTACTTTAGTGTTTGAGGTAATATCAGCACAATTCTTTGCATTCCAAACAATAGAAGTTAAACTGTTACAATAAATAAATGCATCTTCACCTATCGAAGTAACACCCTCACCTATACTTACCGAAATTAACCCACTACAACTACTGAATGCTCTTGAACCTACCGAAGTAACACTATTAGGGATAGTGATTGAAGTTAACCCACTACAACCACTGAATGCTCTTGGATCTATCGAAGTAACACTATTAGGGATAGTAATATTTTTTAAATTACTCATTTCATAGCATAAATAGGATGGAATACGTTCTACTTCGTTACCAAAGGTAAATGAGGTTATTTGTGAACGAACATTATAAAAAGCTCCGTCAGATCTATAGCTACCGACAAGAACATTACAATTCTTTGCATTCCAAACAATAGAAGTTAAACTGCTACATTTATAAAATGCATCTGTACCTATCTCTGTAACACTACTAGGGATGGTAACTGAAGTTAAACTAGTACAATGTTCAAAAGCTTCTCTACTTATCAGTGTAACACTATTAGGGATGGTGATTGAAGTTAAACTGCGACAAAAATTAAATGCACCTACACCTATCGAAGTAATACTATTAGGGATAGTGATTGAAGTTAAACTGCTACATTCATAAAATGCATCTGCACCTATCGAAGTAACACTATAAATTTCAGAATTATATGTGATAGAAGAAGGGATGATAACACTACCAGAATATTCTTTTTCACTACCTCCAGAAATTCCTTTATACGTTACTTTTGCAGTCTTGTTGGTATTATCCAAATTATAGTATATACCATTCACGACTACATCATGTGCCATAAGCGTACATAATACGCCAAAGAGCAATATTAATAATGAGTAAAATCTTTTCATAAGTATCTAATTTTTATTGGTTATATGCAATCGTTTGCTTTTTATTGGTAAAAAAATTATACGACTATGCGTATAAAACTGCACATCTCTTAGCAAGAGATGTTACATTGGCAAATATACTAGTATTAAGTAACAAAATCAACACTTTTAACTAAATAATAAATGTTTTTACCCTTCCCCGTTTTTGTATATAATTGATTACTAATACATAAAGAAAACTGCACCTGACATTACATCAAGTGCAGTTTGATAAAGTTTTATGTATCCTAACCTCTAACTATTTATTAAATAGTTCTTTAATATTCCCTAACGAGCCTAGTACAGAAGACGCTTCGTAAGGCATATAAACGGTTTTATTATCCTTGCCAGAAGTCATTTCTTTTAAGCTTTCGATATACTTAATAGCAAGTAAATATTGCACTGGGTCTGCACCTTTGTTAGATGCAACAGCTGCCGACACTTGGGCAATGGCTTTGGCTTCGGCTTCGGCTTGCAAGATTTGCGCTTCTGCCTGACCTTGTGCTTTTAAAATCTTCGCTTGTTTTTCTGCCTCTGCCGCGTTGATTTCGGCTGCTTTTTCGCCTTCCGATTTTAGGATAGCCGATTGTTTTTCTCCTTCGGCTTTAAGAATTTCGGCACGACGATCGCGTTCGGCTTGCATTTGTTTTTCCATGGCAAAACGAATGCTTTCGGGAGGTGTAATATCTTGCAACTCGACACGATTTACTTTTACACCCCATTTATTGGTAGCTTCGTCCAATACATTGCGCAGTTTAGAGTTGATAGTATCGCGCGATGTAAGTGTTTCGTCTAACTCCATCTCGCCCACCACGTTACGAAGCGTAGTTTGGGTTAATTTTTCAATTGCCATGGGCAAGTTTTTGATTTCGTAAACCGATTTAACGGGATCGACAATCTGAAAATACAACAAAGCGTTGATTTCGGTCATAACGTTGTCCTTGGTAATCACACTTTGTTTGTCAAAATCGTACACTTGCTCACGCAAATCAATACGGCTTACCATGCGAAGCGCCCCCGTATTCATACGTGTAATGGTTTCTTTGGGTCGCTCGATAATGGGCAAAATAACGTTGATACCTGCTTGTAGCGTACGATGATAACGACCCAAGCGTTCTACAATCATGGTTTCGGATTGCGATACAATCTTAATACCGTTCAAAATGTAAATAATAACCAATGCGGCTACTACTAACAACATAATGGATAATGCACTCATTTTTAATATTGATTTGTTGATTCGATTGTTTGTTGATTATTCGTTGAACTATTGAGTTGATGTGGACTCAGGTTTCACCGTTAGTATCAAACTATCTTGTTGGGTAACAACAACATTCGCTCCTACGGGAATAATGGTTTTATTATCTTCGACAACGGCTTTCCAATCATCGCCATGAACAGCCACACGACCTGTATGTTTTAGTGGATTTACCTCTTCGGTTACAACTGCCTGCATGCCAATAACAGCCTGTGCATTCATGGGAACGTATTCTTGTTTTTTCGTTAGATATTTAAGAGCCAGCGGTCTAATAAAGATAAAAGCCAACAATGATCCCACTGCGAACGACAAAATTTGCCAATCCAGTGCATAGCCCAGATACGCAATTAAAGCACCTAATAAGGTACCGATGGCAAAGCAAACAATACCAAAACCTGCTGTTGTTATTTCTACTATAATCAACAGAACAGAAATTATTAGCCAATAGTGAAATGGTTCCATATCGTATCGAATATAATCAACTACATACAAATATACACACTTAACCAGAGATAACCAACTCATTATTACATTTTTTACAAACTATTGCATTTATGAACAAACTTTTGTATTTTTGTGCGAATTACGCCATTTGTATTGCCTATGAATATATTGTTTACACATTAAACTTTAACTCTTATATACTCTTGTATATCTCAAACCAATTTTAATTAAATACTATGAACCTAAAACACTTATTATCCTTTACCTTCACCTTGATTATGATTATGACTTCATGCAATAAAACCCCTCAAAAATACAATTCGTACGACGAATATCCCGAATACAAGGGAAACGACTTAGAATATGTTTATAGCCCAGATGCCACGACATTTAAATTGTGGTCGCCAGAGGCTGACAGTGTACAAGTACACCTATACACCGAAGGTTTAGGCGGTTCTCGCCTTAACACCAAAATGATGGAATACGTAGGCGAAGGAGTATGGGCTACTACCTTTAAAGAAGACCTAAAAGGCACATTCTATACGTTCCAAATTTTCCACGAGGGACAATGGCTACCCGAAAGCGTTGGTGCTTATGCCAAAGCAGTAGGCGTTAATGCTGTACGCGGAGCCGTTATCGACATGGCAGATACCAATCCAGAAGGATGGGAAAACGATCTTCGTCCTGCCCAAAAGAACTTTACAGACATTATTTTGTACGAAGTTCACGTTCGCGACTTTTCGGTATCTCCCAATTCGGGCATGAAAAACAAAGGTAAATTCTTGGCATTTACCGAAGAAGGCACCAAAAATAGCCACGGACAAGCAACTGGCTTGGATCACTTAAAAGAATTAGGCGTTACACACGTACACCTTTTGCCTGCATTCGACTACAATTCTATTGACGAAACCAAACTAGACGAAAATAAATACAACTGGGGCTACGACCCTGCCAGCTTTAACGCACCCGAAGGTAGCTATTCTACCAATCCTTACGACCCCATTTGTCGTATCAAAGAATTTAAACAAATGGTGCAAGCTTTGCACAAAAACGGCATTCGTGTAATTATGGACGTGGTTTATAACCACACTTCCAAATGGGAAGATCACGCCTTTACCCGTACCGTTCCTGGTTACTACTATCGCCAAAATGCCGACGGTAGCTACTCAAACGCATCGGGTTGTGGCAACGAAACTGCCTCTGAACGTGCCATGGTACGTCGCTACATGATCGAATCGCTTCAATATTGGGCAAAAGAATACCACATTGATGGTTTCCGTTTTGACCTAATGGCCATTCACGACATCACCACCATGAACGAAATTCGCAAAGCGTTGGACGAAATTGATCCTACTCTATTTATCTACGGCGAAGGTTGGACTGCAGCCGACTCTCCACTTCCTTACGAAGAACGCGCTGTAAAACAACACGTTAATCGCATGCCTGGCATTGCTGTATTTAGCGATGACATTCGCGACGGTTTGCGTGGAGGTTGGGCTGATGCCAAAACTCCAGGTTTTGCTTGCGGTACACAAGGTTATGATGAAACCATTAAATTTGGCGCCGTAGCTGCTACCGGGCACGATAGCATTCATTACGGATTGGTTAATTACTCAAACAATCCATACGCATCAGAACCTTCGCAAGTAATCAATTATGTATCTTGCCACGACGACATGTGCTTGAACGACAAAATTGCTTACGCTGCTCCTTACGGAAGCTCGCCTCAAGAAATGCGTCGTTACAACCGATTGGCACAAAGCGTTATCTTCTTATCGCAAGGCGTTCCTTTTATCTATGCTGGCGAAGAAATTATGCGTAACAAACAAGGTGTTCACAACACCTACCAATCGCCCGATAGCATCAACCAAATTAACTGGGATTTCAAATACAAAGAAGAACCCATGTTTAATTATTACAAAGGTTTGATTGCCTTGCGCAATGCACACCCTGCCTTTAGAATGCCTACTACTCAGATGTTGCAACAAAACTTGCATTTCTTGTACACAGGTCAAGCATGCGTTGTAGCTTATGTTATCGAGAACAATGCTAACGGCGATACCTGGAACCGCATTTTGGTAGTGCACAATGGCAACCGTCACCCCATCAATTTAAGCATTCCACAAGACAATTGGACAGTAGCATGCAATGGCGAAGAGGTAAGATTAAATGGTATCTTTAACTGGAACAAAAATTACCTACCTGTACCTGCATCGTCAACCATGGTGCTTTATAAAAAGTAAAATTTACTCGCTTCGCTCGGACTAATCGACTAATCGACTAATCGGTGGTTAAAGGAGAAATGACTTTCGACTTTTGACTTTCGACATTAGACTTTCAAATAACATGACGACACATCAACTTTGCGACATACTAAACGAATTTGCCCCACTATCCCTACAAGATAGTTGGGACAATTCGGGTTTGCAAATTGATAACAACAATGCTACCATTACGGGGGTTCTTATTTGCTTTGACATAACCGAGAAAAGCCTACAAGAAGCCATCCAAAAGAATTGCAACGTCATTGTAGCCCACCATCCTTTGATTTTTTCTCCGCTCAAAAAAATCGGCAATGCCACCTACGTAGAGCGCTGTATCTGTAGCGCCATTGCCAACGGCATCGCCATTTATTGCAATCACACTCCATTGGACAAGGTACAAGGAGGCATTAGTTGGATGCTTGGGCAAAAATTAGGATTAAACAACATCACCTACTTACAGGCAGACGCAGTTGCATCCTACGGGGCTATTGGCGAATTTCAACATTCCTTAAGCGAGAAGGAATTTATTGATTTGCTTAAAAATACGTTTGGATTACCCTACGTTAGGTGCTCCGAGCCTCTAAATAAACCTATCAAAAAAGTAGCATTCTGCGGTGGTAGCGGAGCATTCCTAATAGACGATGCGATAAAAGCAGATGCAGATGCCTTTGTATGCGGTGATATTAAGCACCACGAATTTTACAAAGCAGAACAAAAAATATTATTGGCGGACATCGGCCATTTTGAATCGGAAATCGGTACAAAAGAGATTTTTTTTAGCATACTTTCAAAAAAAATCCCTACCTTTGCCATTCACTTGTCCGAGAACGACAAGAGTCCTATTCATTGTTTATAAAACTTATTCTATATGGCAGAAAAAAAAGTTGAAGCTACCGAAATCTCGGTAGAAGAAAGATTGAAAGCATTGTACACTTTGCAAACCATCATGTCAGAAATCGACAAATACACCATTTTGCGTGGTGAGCTTCCTGGCGAAGTACAAGATTTGGAAGACGAAATTATGGGCTTGCAAACTCGTTTGCAAAACTACGAAACCGAAATTAGCAATTTACAAGCAGAAATCGTCAAATACAACGAAGCCATTGCTACCTCAACCGCCAATCGCGCACGTTTCCAAGAACAATTAAACAATGTTCGCAACAACCGCGAATTTGACCACTTAAGCAAAGAGGTTGAATACGAAAGCCTTGAAATTGAATTGGCAGAAAAAAGAATTCGCGAATGCAATGCCATGATTGAGCGTAAAAAAGAGGAACAAGAAAAAACCAACGCCAACATCAACGAAAAGAACACCATTCTAACCGAAAAGAAAGAAGAATTGGATAGCATCATCGTTGAAACCAAACAAGAAGTAGAACGCTTGCGCGAAGAAGCTAAAAACATCGAAACCAAAATCGAACCTCGCTTGTTGCAAGCTTTCAAACGCATTCGCAAAAATGCACGCAACGGTTTGGCTGTCGTTTATATCGAACGTGATGCTTGCGGTGGTTGCTTCAACAAAATCCCTGCACAACGTCAATTGGACATTCGCTTGCGCAAAAAAATCATCGTTTGCGAACACTGCGGTCGTATCTTAGTTGACCCAGAATTAGCAGGTGTAGTAGAATAATTGATGATACAAACACAAAAAAAAGACCAAGACATATCTTGGTCTTTTTTTGTGTTTATACGTCGTTTGTCGCTAGTTGCTTGTATGCGGTCCTGACCGAATGTTAAATCGTTAAATCATTATAATACAATTCAACGATTCAACAATTATTTCTCCTTTCTCCTTTATTCCCTTACGGTCATCAATACGTATCAACTCTCCTTTTACTTTAACGCCTTAACGCCCTAATGACTAGCAACCATAATATCCTTCGCTGTTGTATCGGACGCTACGGCGGTGCCTAACGACTGCGCCACGGCATCGTAATGGGCTAAAATACGGTTTCTGTAGGCTTTATCGTGTAATAAACGTTGTAATTCTTGGGTTAATGCGGTAGCTTTAAAATGATGTCCCAAAAGCTCTTTTACCACCTCCCTTTGAGCGATGATATTAACCAAAGAGACGTAAGGTATTTTAATCAACAATGGCTTTAGAAGCAAGGCTATGTGCGAAAACTTAACGCCATAACAAACTACCTGTGGCAATTTGAAAAGGGCTGTTTCTAACGTTGCTGTTCCCGAGTTAATAGCCCCTACAACGGCATACGCCAGCAAAGAATAGGTTTGGTCGTAAACAATACGTATGTGATGAGGCACATGGGCATACAAAGCAGGCGAAACGGCAGATGTAGCTGCCATGACCAACTGATAACCCTCAAAATCCGATTGTTTTAATTGTGAGAACACCCGGATACTATCAACCACCTCCTGTTTTCTACTACCCGGCAGCAACGCAATTAGCGGTTTTTCGGGCAAATTATTTTGCTGTAAAAACACCTCGCGTGTAGGCAAACCCTTTTGTCCCTTTTGCACCGTCTGAACCGAAGGATTGCCAACATATACTGCCTCTACCCCATGCTTTGCATAGAAATCGACCTCAAAGGGGAATATGGCATACACCCTATCGATGTATTTTTTTATTTGCTTGATACGCCCTTCTTTCCAAGCCCATATCTTGGGCGGGATGTAGTAATAAACGGGCAAATGAAGTACTTTTTTTACGTATTTGGCTATTTTGAGGTTAAAGCCAGGATAATCTATCAAAATAACCACATCGGGTTTGTAGGCAGCAATATCTGCTCGACAATGCTTGATATTACGAAGTATAGTGGGCAAATGAGTTATAACCCGCACAAAGCCCATCACAGCGGTATCACGATAATGGCAAACCAACGTACCACCCTCAGCCTCCATCTTATCGCCACCATAATAACGAAATTGAGCCTGCTGATCATAGGCTTTAAGCGAGCGCATCAAATTAGCACCATGCATATCGCCCGAAGGTTCGCCTGCTATCAAATAATACCGCATTTTATGTAAATAAGTAGAACAGTAAGCACAAATAAGGAGCAAGTCCTAACACGCCTCCTCTACAAAAATGAAAGCTGTCCGATTTGTAGCCCCAAAACAGAAATACCAAATCGGGCAACATACAAAACAGTAGATACTGCATAAAAACAGGAGCTCGAAACCACAAATACACCTCTGACAGAGGCGCTTTAGAAACGGGCGTCCAGGTGCAAACAAAAACCAACAAAGGCAACAACAAACACAAGGATAACCCAATCCAGAATCGATTCAAATTAATCTTCTTCATTCCAATGCGACAATTGCTTGATGGATGGATAATGGGTAAAATCTACCTGACATGGAACAATTGCCACATAGCCATGATCCATGGCATATTGGTCGGTATCGGTGGCATCGGGCTCTAAATTGAGAAATTCGCCTGTTAGCCAGTAATAGTTGTTACCACCAGGGTCTTGACGGCATACAAAACGTTCGCTCCACCTACCGTAGCATTGACGGCAAACACGCATGCCTTTTAGTTTATCGCCCAACGGCACGTTTACATTTAAACAAACATCCTTGGGAAGTCCTTCTTTTAGCACCTTTTGGGTAATTTGAACGGCATATCTAACGGCCTCCGAAAAATCAGCGCGTGGGTCATGACTATCGAGCGAGAACCCAACCGCAGGAATACCCTCAGTACATCCTTCTAATACAGAACCCATGGTACCCGAATAAAGCACATTGATAGCAGCATTGGTGCCGTGGTTAATTCCAGATAGAATCAAATCGGGCTGACGATCCAGGATGGTATAAAGAGCCAATTTAACGCAGTCGCAAGGTGTACCATTGCAACGATACATAACCAAACCATCCTTTTCTAAATGCTTCCAAAAACGCAAATGGGTATTTACGGTAATAGCACTCGACTGAGCCGAACGAGGCCCGTCTGGTGCTACCACGACAATATCACCCAAATGACGAACAGCATCCACCAAGGAATGAATACCCCTTGCTTCGATGCCATCGTCGTTTGTAATTAAAATTAGCGGTTTACTCATTGAATGTTGTTTTGTTTCAATACCTCTACAGCAGCAGCAAGATTATCGGGACGAATAGCCACGCTGGCAGTATCGCCTTCCGAAAAAGCGTACATGTATTCAATGTAAATATTAGCCTTCGCCAACAAATCCAACACAGCGTACAACGAACCTGGAGTATTATCTACATGCAACGTTAGCACATCGGTCGTTTTAACCGCAAAACCATTTTGTTTTAAAATTTGGTAAGCCTTATCGGTATCAGATACCAATACACGCAATATGCCAAAATCGGTATTATCGGCAATGCTAAAGGCTTTCATGTTGATAGCCGACTCGGACAAAATCTTGGCGACGTCGTTTAATCGACCGGTTTTATTTTCCAAAAAAATAGACAATTGCTTGGTAATCATAGGTCTTTATTTTTAGGATTATTGAAATTTACGTTTATCCAATACACGTTTTGCCTTGCCTTGACTACGTTCGATAGAACGAGGCTCTGACAAAATAATGTTAGGCGAGATACCGATAACACTTTGCAATTTGCTTACCACTTTCTTTTGTAGCTTAATCATGCCCTTCATATCGTCGGTATAATATTGCTCTTTAACTTCTACCTGGATATCGAAAGTATCGGTATTATTAACACGATCGACTGTAATAAAGAAGTGTGGTTCTACCTCTTCCATTTCGCAAAGTACGGCTTCTACTTGCGATGGGAATACGTTTACACCACGGATGATAAGCATATCGTCGCTACGACCCAAAATTTTCTCCATACGAACGGTGGTGCGTCCGCATTGGCATTTGTCGTAGATAAGACGGGTAAGGTCGCGGGTACGGAAACGAATAAGAGGCATACCCTCTTTGGTAAGCGTGGTAAACACCAACTCGCCTGTCGAACCCTCTGGCAAGGCTTCACCGGTTTCTGGATCGATGATTTCTGGATAGAAATGGTCGTCGTGCAAGTGCGTACCGCATTGGAATTCGCATTCGTGACCCACCCCAGGGCCGATAATTTCGGTCAAACCATAAATATCGTATGCTTTGATTTGCAAACGTTGTTCAATTTCTTTACGCATGGCTTCTGTCCAAGGTTCTGCACCCAAAACACCTACACGCAATTTAAATTCTTCGCGTGGAATACCCGATTTTTCTAAGGCTTCGGTTAGATACAATGCATACGACGGTGTACAAGCAATAGCAGTGGCACCCAAGTCGTGCATCATCAGCAATTGTTTTTCGGTATTACCTACCGACATCGGAATAACAGTTGCACCCAAGTTTTGACCAGCACCGTGTGCGCCCAAACCACCGGTAAACAAACCATAGCCGTACGACACATGAAAAACATCGTTTTTGTCCATGCCAAAGGCAGCCAAACAACGCGCACCTACTTCTTCCCAAATTTGCAAATCGCCTTTGGTATAACCCGCCACAATGGGTTTGCCTGTTGTTCCAGACGAGGCATGAATACGCACAATATCCGACAAAGGTGCAGAAAGCAATCCCCATGGATAGTAATCGCGCAAATCTTTCTTAGAGGTAAATGGTAATTTTACAATATCATCAATGGAGTTGATGTCTGCTGGAGTTACGCCAGCCTCTTGCATTCTTTTGCGATATGGTTCGCAATTGGCATAAACTCGCTCTACTAAACTTTTTAGTCGCTGCGATTGCAAACGACGTTTTTCTTCGCGGCTCATACATTCTGCCGCCTCGTTCCAGATCATATTATTTTTTGACTAATCGGTGAATCGGCGAATCGGCAAATCAAAAGGAGAATTGAGAAAGGAGAAAGGAGAACTGAATTCCTTGCACCACCGAATGCTACTTTGATCGTCACTACCTATTCGTCGTGGTTAATAATTAACTAATTAATTTTCGGAGGAAACTCATAAAGAGTTTGTCGTCCATGATTTTTTTGTCGCGATAGTTAGCAAAATCTTCAAAATAATCGCTATAAATATCCTCCAACAACTCGTCGGGCAGCATGCATTCTTTGATGGCCTTTTTGGCACACAATCGACGGTAATATTGCGCCGCTTTGAGTTGTTCTTGCCAACCTTGTGGTTTGTTTTGGTCGATAAGGTGCTCTTTTTGCGTTAGGGTATAGAAAAACGCATAAAAAGTAGCCACATCGCCAAACCAAAGGTTAATAGCGGCGCGTGTATCTTCTGTTAACGCTTGCAATCGTTTTTGAGCTATTGTCATGATATTACAATTGAATAACAAAGTTATCACTTTTTTACAACATACGTATGCCTTAGGTAATTTTTTAGTTTAACCTTTTTATTTTTTTACCAATTCGACAAAATATTGAGAAAGTGTTTGTAATTTTGTTAGCATAGTACTTATACCTTTATTTTTTACATTATGGCAGAAAAAAAATTAACTTTATCAACTACCGACAAGAAAATTGCCGGAGTTTGCGGTGGTATTGCAGAACACCTTGACCTGGATCCATCTATCGTACGTATCGTATGGTTATGCTTTACCTTGTTGGGTGGTGCAGGTCTTTTGTTTTACTTAATTACTTGGTTGGTATTATCAGCAACTAAGTAAGGCTTAACACCGACTAATCCATGCTTTTTGAATTGCATTCGGATTATAAGCCTACTGGCGATCAGCCCGAAGCTATTCGTCAATTGGTAAATGGTTTGAACGAGCACGAGCCCTCACAAACTTTGCTGGGGGTAACCGGCTCGGGCAAAACCTTTACCATTGCCAATGTAATTGCACAAGTAAACAGGCCCTCGCTGGTTTTGAGCCATAACAAAACCTTAGCCGCTCAGCTATACAGCGAGTTTAAAGGCTTCTTCCCCAACAATGCGGTAGAATATTTTGTATCGTACTACGACTACTACCAACCCGAAGCCTACATTCCCATCACCGATACCTATATCGAAAAAGACCTCGCCATCAACGAGGAGATAGACCGACTGCGCCTTTCTGCCACATCGGCTTTGCTTTCGGGCAGAAAAGACATCATTGTCGTATCGTCGGTATCGTGTATTTACGGCATCGGCAACCCCGAAGATTTTACCAAAAATCAAGTTCACATACACGTAGGGCAAAAAATTGTGCGCGATGTATTTTTGCGCAATTTAGTGTCTGCCATGTACAGCCGCAACGAAGTGGATTTTGGGCGTACTAACTTTAGGGTAAAAGGCGATACCGTAGATATTTGGCTATCGCATACCGATGTAATTGTGCGGGTTATTTTTTGGGACGACGAGGTTGAAAGCATCGAGCTACTTGATGCCATGACCTTGCATACCATCGAAATTTTGGATAGTTATAGCATCCCTCCATCGACTATCTTTGTCACCACACCCGAGAATACCAAACGCGCCATCAAGGAGATAGAATTAGACCTGGGTAAACAGGTAGAATATTTGCAATCTATCGGCAAAAATTACGAAGCCAAACGTCTATACGAGCGTACCACTTACGATTTAGAGATGATTCGTGAAATTGGCTATTGCTCGGGGGTTGAAAACTATTCGCGCTACTTTGACGGGCGCGAGGCGGGCACTCCACCCTTTTGCTTGTTGGATTTTTTTCCCGACGATTTTTTGTTGGTGATTGACGAAAGCCACGTTACCGTTCCGCAAATTCATGCCATGTACGGGGGCGATGCAGCACGCAAAAAAAACTTGGTAGAATATGGTTTCCGATTGCCTGCTGCCATGGATAACCGTCCGCTAACCTTTCAAGAATTTGAAGCAAAGCAAAAACAAACCATCTACGTAAGTGCCACTCCTGCCGATTACGAATTGGAAAAATCGGGCGGCGTGGTAGTAGAACAAATTATACGACCTACGGGATTACTTGACCCCGAAATTGAAGTCCGTTCCAGCAAAAACCAAATAGACGACCTGTTGGAAGAAATTGCCATTCGTGCCGAAAAGGACGAACGAACCTTGGTAACCACGCTTACCAAACGCATGGCAGAAGAGTTGGACGTTTATTTAAAGAAAAACGGTGTGCGAAGCACCTACATTCACTCGGATGTAGATACCCTCGAGCGAGTACAAATTTTAGAAGATTTACGCAAGGGCTTGTACGATGTTCTGATTGGGGTGAACCTACTGCGCGAGGGCATTGACCTACCCCAAGTATCGTTGGTAGCCATTTTGGATGCCGACAAAGAGGGCTTTTTGCGTTCGCACCGTTCGCTAACCCAAACAGCAGGGCGTGCCGCCCGTAACTTAGAGGGCAAGGTGTTGATGTATGCCGACACCATTACCGAAAGCATGCGCAAAACCATTGAAGAGACCAACCGTCGCCGTAGCATTCAACAAGCGTACAACGAGGAGCACGGCATTACGCCTCGCGCCTTGAATAAAAAATCGGCGCATGCACTTAGTGGGTACGACGTAACGGCAGAGAGTGGACTCATGGGCAAAGTGAGCGAACCTGCTCCGTCCAAACTTACTACTATTGCTACCGACCCTGTGCTTGAGCACATGAGCAAAGCGCAATTAGAAAAAGCCATAGCCACTACCAAAAAACGCATGTTAGAAGCCTCTAAAAACCTCGACTTTTTACAAGCTGCCCAATACCGTGACGAGATGTTGCGGTTAGAGGATATGCTACAGCATACCCAAAAATAACGTTTTGTAAATCTCATCATTTTTCACTATCTTTGTATCAGCTCTTAATCGATAATTTGGTAGTTCTGCTGCCGCCCATGTTTAATTTTTAGTCTGTGATTTCTAATTAGAACTTTCTACTGAGTAATTCCCTAAAAGATTTTAAACTAAACATTAAGCGAGGATTGGACTTTACTTTAATAATACATTTTTGGCAATTATGTTTATTTATTGCCGTTTTTGTACTATATTTGCAAAAAAGTAATAGAGTATGGGCAGATATAAGGAACTAATATTGAATTTTGCATTTTCTAGAAATGAATTCTCTAGAAATGAACTTTTAAATTGTGTTTCAAGTAATATTGAACATAACAATATAAGCGTTACACTTGCTAGAATGATACAAAAAGGAGAAATAGTTCGAGTGACAAGAGGTAAATATCAATTACCTGCGTCTAAGCCTACTTTTAAACCTGTTATTGAAGAAAATGAAATTAAGATAGCAGAGATTTTAAAAGAAAAACTTCCTTTTGCTAAGTTTTGCATCTATAACGGAAGAAGTTTAAGTTCATTACAACATCATTTATCAGAGAATAATGTCACCTATGTAGAAACAGATAAGTGTGTTATGGATTCAGCCTTTAATATTCTGAAGGATTGTGGCTATACGGTATGGGTCACTCCTACAATTGATATTTTTAATAGGTACATCAACCTCAGCGACAATATAGTCATTATAAAACCATTAACATCAGAATCACCTCTATGTATTGTCAACAACGTAGTCTGCCCTACTATTGAAAAAATATTGATTGACATACAAAAGGACGATGTATTCTATTATCTACATGGTGCGGAAGCAGAACGTATGTGGGAAATTGCTCATTCATTATACAATATAAATCCATCAAGACTAAAAAGATACGCAAGAAGAAGAGGACTAAATTTAACTAATTATGATAAACAAAAAGTGTTTTACAACGGAGTGGATTAATACAAAATCTATTGAACTAAATTATTCAGATAAAAACTTAATTGAAAAAGTAATACGTGCTTTTTCATTACTAGATATGCTTGCATCATCGGGTTGCCCGTTCTATTTCAAAGGCGGTTCATCTCTTATGTTAATGTTCAACGAAGGAACACATCGTCTTTCCATTGACATAGATATTATGTGCCCTCCAGGAACAGATATAGAAAAATATCTATCAGAATATGCAAATAATGGTTTTATTAGTTATCAACTTATAGAACGTAAACAAGCTGGCAAGCAAGTTCCTAAAGAACATTCTAAATTCTTTTATAAAGTGGCATTTAATGAAGATTTGAATAGGAATTCATTTATTCTTTTGGATGTTTTATATGAAAACTGTCATTATGAAAAAATAGAAAGAGTAGCAATTGCTCACGACTTAATAGAAAGCATTGGAGAACAAGTCTACGTAAACATACCTTCTATTGGTGACATTCTTGGCGATAAACTAACTGCTTTTGCTCCTGAAACTACTGGTATTCCATATTATAAAGGAGAAAACTTAAGTACCTTAGAAATAATCAAACAACTTTATGATATCGGAAGATTATTTGACAAAGTAATAAATCTATACATTACAAGAAATTCATTTACAAAAATTGCACCTATTGAACTTGCTTATAGAGGGTTAGATACCAATGATACAAAATCTATTATTGAAGACATTAGAAATACCTCTTTAAATATTACAACAAGAGGAATGGTAGATAAGGGAAAGTTTGATTTACTACAAAAGGGTATAAATAACATCAAACCATTTATGTACAAATCTCAATATAGAATAGAAGAAGCTATAGTAGATGCTTCAAAAGCAGCATATCTTGCTACTTGTATAGAGTTAGAAGAAGATTATCTTACTCACTACAATTCTCCTCTTGATGTTGCTAATTTTAAAATAGGGAAAGTCTTCTCTACAAAATTGAACAAACTAAAACTAAACAACCCAGAAGCTTTCTTTTATTGGTATAAAACTGAGGAATTGCTCAGCTAGAACATGTGATATCTAAATAAAAATGCGAACGCCCTCTCAAGCGTTCGCAGTGGTGGTATTAGGAGAGTAGCCCGTGAGGGCTCAAGGTAAATTACTCGCATTCGTTCATGCTAAAAGGCTTCGCCTCGGCATAGCTAAATAAATTTACCTCTGCTCTCAACTCGCACTTTTATTCTACTCTGCCAAAACTGGACGAACAGACCGACCGAAAAGGCGGAGGCTGCTGCTGCTACCCATAGTGTCTGATCTGAAGTACATGAGGCGAGCGTACTCCGAATCGTACGTACTAAGTGAACTACTCCAGTAGTCACCGCTGTAACCCGCATGAAGCAAGTCTGATGAATCGTCACGATAACCTGCGGCTGGCAAAAAGATACTATTGCCGTTTGTTTTAGAGGTTACCTTATAACAATTTACACCATTTTGTGTAGTCCATGTCCAAGTAGTATAATTGGTATTTCTTAATTCATCTTGTTCTGCTTGTGTTGGTATACGCCAAGAACTTCCCCAATTTACGTATGCTGCATCGTCTGAAAGATCAAGAGTAGTATTATTATCACCTATAAACCCACTATAACTATTATACCACACACCAGAGGTTTGACCATCAGCAAAAGTATATTTGTTAACCCCATTCCAAGCAGACATCCCTTCTGTCATCCATTTATATGTACTCCAATCATATGTGTCTTTTGGCTCGGTTTCACCCCAAGCAAAGTAATCGCCGTATTCTTCTGGACTGTTTGCGCCTACGTTACAAG
>CALDQH010000051.1 GCA_937911935.1 uncultured Bacteroidales bacterium
CTACGAAAAAACATACAACGGTGGCATGGGCAGCAACGGTCTAACCTCAGCTCGCCACGATGTATTTGCCAACTATTTAGCACAAAAATATCCCGAAAGTTACGATGCGTCTGTTCCTGCCGATTTGGTTTACTCAGGCGGTTTAAAACTAACCGATAGCGTAGAAGGATCGCCCATTGATGCTGGTAAATTGGTTCTCTCTCCCACTCGTACCTACGCTCCAATAGTAAAAAAATTATTGGATCAATTGCGTCCTCATATCGATGGTATGGTACACTGCTCGGGCGGCGCACAAACCAAGGTATTACACTTTGTAGAAAACGTGCACGTTATCAAAGACAACCTATTCCCCGTGCCTCCACTTTTCAAAACCATTCAAGAACAAAGTGGTACCGATTGGAAAGAAATGTACAAAGTATTCAACATGGGCCATCGCTTAGAGGTGTACATCGATCCACAATATGCCGATCAAGTGATTGAAATTTCAAAATCGTTTGGCATTGATGCTCAAATTATTGGACGCATCGAAGAAAGCGACCACACGCACCTAACCATCAACAGCGAATTTGGCACATTTACTTATTAAGTCGAAAGTTGCGAGTAATTAGGAATTAGGAATGAGGAATTAGGCATTTCAGTGCGAGCCGAGTGCAGAAACAAACTTGTTTGGTTATGCTGAGGCGATGCCTGAAATCATGAGCGAAGCGAATAATTTTTCGATTCTGCGATTCAACAAATTAAAAAAACACCGATTAGTCGATTCACCGATTAACCGATTAGTCAATAACACATGGCCGAAAGTTCATTATTAGAAAAAATAGAAGGTTTATACCACAAGTTTGACGAGGTATCTACACTCATTACCGACCCCTCGGTAATAGCCGATATGCGTCGTTTTGTCAAGTTAAACAAAGAATACCGCGACTTGGAGCAGATTGTCAATGCAGGCAACCGCTACAAAACCCTGTTGGCACATATCGACGAAGCAAAAGAAATTTTGCAAACCGAAAATGATGCCGATTTGCGCGACATGGCAAAAGCAGAATTAGACGAATTAGAACCACAAGTAGCCCCTTTAGAAGAAGAAATTAAACTTTTGCTTATTCCTGCCGATCCCGAGGATGCCAAAAATGCCATTGTCGAAATCCGCGGTGGTACAGGTGGCGACGAAGCCGCTATTTTTGCTGGCGACCTATTTAAAATGTACAGCAAATACTGCGAAATCAAAGGTTGGCGCGTCGAAGTTACTTCGATGAACGAAGGCACATCGGGAGGGTACAAAGAAATTGTTTTCAACGTATCGGGCGAAGGCGTCTATGGCATCCTAAAATACGAATCGGGCGTACACCGTGTGCAACGTGTGCCCGCTACCGAAACACAAGGACGCGTACATACATCGGCAGCTACCGTGGCTGTGCTACCCGAAGCTGACGAATTTGACGTAGAAATCAACGAAGGAGAAATTAAATGGGATACATTCCGTTCTTCGGGCGCTGGTGGACAGAACGTTAACAAGGTGGAATCGGGTGTACGCTTGCGTTACATGTGGAAAAACCCTGTTACGGGCACGGTTGAGGAAATTTTGATTGAATGTACCGAGACCCGCGACCAACCCAAAAACCGCGAACGTGCCCTATCACGCTTACGTACCATGATTTACGACCGTGAGCACCAAAAATACTTGGACGATATTGCATCACGCCGCAAAACCATGGTATCCACAGGCGACCGCAGTGCTAAAATTCGCACATACAATTACCCACAAGGCCGTATTACGGACCACCGCATCAACTATACCATTTATAACTTAAATGCGTTTATGAATGGTGATATTCAGGACTGTATAGATCAGCTCATGGTGGCCGAGAACGCTGAGAGACTTAAGGAAAGCGAATTATAAAATTATAAATAAAAGAAGATATGAACAAACAACAACTCATCGAGAACATCAAGGCGCGTAAGTCATTCCTTTGCGTAGGCCTTGATACAGACACCAAGAA
>CALDQH010000052.1 GCA_937911935.1 uncultured Bacteroidales bacterium
TCGATTTTTTGTACCAAAGCTGGAAAGAATGGTGCATAGGGAGCATCGATGTTTTGGTCGCCACAATCTAAATAAATGTAGTGTGTGCTATCTTGGGGAAGCGCTTGCTCTAAATAATCCATCAAAGCGTATGCCAACGCACCGTTGTTGGGGTCATTGCCAATGTGGGTAGAGAAACAACCTGCCTTGCTAAATACTTGGGGTGCTTCGCAAAGGGCATAGAAAGACATCAATCCGCCCATGCTCGAACCCATTACGGCGGTATTTTCCACCTCTGGTTTGGTGCTAAATACGCTATCTACAAAAGGTTTAATGGTGTTTACCAAAAAATCGACGTATTGGTCGCCACGGTATTTGCCTTGGCACATAGCATCCATGTAGGCAAAAATGGTGGAATCTTTAATAAGGGGTGCTACCTTTTCGGGCATCAAGTCGCCAATACGACTTTCGCCAATGCTGTGTACGCCCACTACAATGGGTGCTTCTACTTTGCCTTCGGCTGCCAATTGGGTGATGGCATCATCTACATTCCAGGCTTGTTTGTTCCAAGTGCTATTGGGGTCAAATAGGTTTTGACCATCGTGCATATATAGTACAGGATAAGTGTTTTTTGTATTGTAACCCTCTGGTGTCCAAATATCTATAGTTAGACTGTCGCCAAAATTGGCGTTGTACAGTTGGGTGCGATACACGGTGCCACTAACTACCTCAAGGGGGGCCTGTGGTAAATTGGGCATGGGTTTATTGGAGGTACAAGATGCAAAAGCAATCATAGCGCATAAACAAGCAATAAGGGTATTTTTTTTCATGGTATTGTTCCTTTATTATATAATAAGGTGCAAAGGTAATAAATTTAGGGGAGAAATGAGAAAGGAGAATGGATAAAAAATCGATGAACCGCAGAAAGTTTGTGCAAGCCGAGAGCAGAGTCAAACTTGTTTGAACTATGCCGAGGCGCCGCCAAACTTCATGAGGGCGAAGTCCGAATAATCGTTTAATCGTAATAAAAAAACGATTTAACGATTAAACGACTCAACGCCTAAACGACTAAACAAAAAAAATAGTATCTTTGTATGAATTTTAAAGAGTATGATTATGAATAATGCGAATCCAAAAAATCAATTGTCGTTTAAAGGAATAATCACGGCTATTATTATTGCTGCTTTGGTAGTGGCGAGTATGTCTTGCTTTTATACCATCGATACAGGTGAAAGGGGCGTGGTACTTCGTTTTGGTAAGTTAATCAACGTATCGGGCGAGGGTCTTAACTTTAAGGTACCTGCTATGGACGATGTAAAAATTATGTCGGTTCGTGACCAAAATTTAACCATTAAGACCGAAGTTTCATCGAGCGATATTCAAACCATTGCTGTAGAGGTAAGTTTGGTTTATTCACTTAATCCTAACGAAGTAGGAAAAGTGTTTCAAACATACGGTATGAACATCGAAAATACCTTGATTCGTCCTACCTTGTCAGAAAAAATCAACGCTGTTATTGCCGATTATCCCATCGAAACGTTCGTAGAAAAACGTGCCGAGATATCGAGCCGTATCAATACGGCTTTTGCCGAGCAAGTAGCCGGAAATGGTATCATCGTAAAAAGCTTGTTGATTACCAATCACGATTTTAGCGACGATTTTAACAAAGCGATCGAGGATAAAAAAATTGCTGAACAAGGAGCACTTACCGCTAAATTTACCTTGGAACGCATGAAATTGGAAGCCGAAGCGCAAAAAGTAAAACAAGCTTCGCTTTCGCCCATGGTGTTGCAAGAAATGGCTATCAACAAATGGGATGGCAAAATGCCTCAATATTTTAGTGGCAGCCAGTTGCCTTTTATTACCATTAAATAATTGGTGATATGGTGATGCGGTGATTTGATGACTCACCGACTCACCACCAAAATCGGGCACTTCGACAAGCTCAGTGACCGATTTAGACTAACCGACTCACCAAATAACCGACTCACCGAATAACCATAAAAATGTTTTTACAAACCTTATCGGCAACTAACTATAAAAACCTCAAGCAAATTGAGGTGCAATTTTGCAAGGGCGTAAATTGCTTTATAGGCAACAACGGGATGGGTAAAACCAACTTGTTGGATGCTATATACTATTTGGCGTTTTGCAAAAGCCGTACGTGCCATGCTGATACACAGGTTATTAAACACGATGAACCGTATTTGATGCTGGATGCTTGCTTTTGTGTATCCGATAAACAAGAACGTATATCGGTGGGGTTGCAAAGGGGGCAAAAAAAGGTAGTAAAACGCAACAAAAAAGAATACGAACGGCTTGCCGATCACATTGGATTGATTCCTTTGGTGATTGTTTCGCCCAACGATTTGGAATTGATTATCGAGGGGAGTAGCGAACGACGTAAATTGATTGATGGTATTATTTCGCAATACGACAAGCAATATTTGCACGAATTGTTGGCATATAACAAGGCTCTTTTGCAGCGAAATACCTTGTTGCGAGCCCATGTTTCGGATGCCGAATTATTGGAGGTTTGCGAGAGCATCATGGCGCAAAAAGCAGCTTATATTTACCCCAAACGGGTAGAATTTTTAGAACAATACATTCCTATTTTTGCGCAATATTACCGCGAAATTGCTGGCGATAACGAGCAAGTTTCAATTCGCTACGAATCGCATTTGCAGCAGGGAGATTTGTTGGCATCTTTGCAACAAAGCCGTTATAAAGACGAGGTGGTTGGCTATACAACCGTGGGTATTCACAAAGACGAGTTGGCTTTTTATTTGGGCGATTATCCGCTTAAACGCATAGCCTCGCAAGGGCAAACCAAAAGTTTTTTGGTGGCGATGAAGTTGGCTCAATTTGAATTTATGAAAAAAGCTTGTGGCAAATATCCCATTTTGTTGTTGGACGATATTTTTGATAAGTTAGATGCCACAAGGGTAGAGCGCATTGTTAAATTGGTATCGACCGAACGTTTTGGACAGATTTTTATTACCGATACCAACCGAGAACATTTAGATACGCTTTTGCAACAGGTTGAGGGCGAGAAAATGCTGTTTACTATTTATAAAGGAGGTATTAAGTGAATCGTCGAAACCCCGAAGCCGTAGGCTCATTTATGGACGCTTATTTTGCCAAGTATGGTTTGCAAGATAAGATTAACGAAGCAAGAGCTGTTATGTGTTGGCAGCATGTGGTAGAAGATAAGGTTTTGAGTCGCACCAAGACCATTTTTGCCAAGAATAAGGTGTTGTATGTGTTTTTTCATTCGGCGCCTTTGCGCAACGAAATGATGCTCAGACGTGCCGATTTAATTGAGCGCATCAACCAATTGTTGGGCAGTAAAGTGATAGAAAACATAATATTTCAGTAGGCATGAGCATTGCATCGGCTATACAAGACATAAAAAAATCGTTGCCACAACGTGTGCAGTTGGTGGCAGTTTCTAAGTTTAATCCGATAGAGGCGTTGTGGGAAGCTTATCAGGCAGGTCAGCGTATTTTTGGCGAAAGTCAGGCGCAAGAAATGGTGCCCAAGGCGCAGGCGATGCCCGATGATGTAAAGTGGCATTTTATCGGTCATTTGCAAACCAATAAAGTAAAATATATTGCGCCATACGTGGCTTGCATCGAGTCGGTCGATTCGCTTAAATTATTGGTAGAAATCAACAAACAAGCCCTTAAAAATAACCGCATTATTCCTTGTTTGCTGCAGTTTCATGTAGCGCAAGAGGAAACCAAGTCTGGATTAACTCAACGGGAGTGCGAAGATATATTGTGTTCTGACGAATTTTCAAATCTTCGCAATATAAGAATCGACGGAGTAATGGGGATGGCTTCTAATACAGACGACGAGGCGCGCGTAAGGGCTGATTTTGCCGAAATTGCCCGTTTGTTTGTGTATTTTAAGATTCATTACTTTGCCACATCGACGCATTTTAAACACATATCCATGGGTATGACCCACGATTATCCCATTGCGATACAAGAAGGGGCAACTTTGATTCGAGTAGGGAGTGGAATTTTTGGCGAAAGGATGTATCAAAATCATTACAAATAAGGCACTTATCTGTTGTTGATATGAAAAATGAACGTTTGTCTAAAAAATAGGGGCAAACGTTTTTTTTTGTAGGAGTATTTTGTTAAATTTGCACTCCTTAAACCGTCGCTAGTCGCTAGTTGCTTCGCAACGTTAAATCGATGAACCGCAGAAAGTTTGTGCAAGCCGAAAGCAGAGTCAAACTTGTTTGAACTATGCTAAGGCGCCGCCAAACTTCATGAGGGCGAAGCCCGAATAATCGTTTAATCGTAATAAAAAACGAATTAACGATTTAACGATTAAACGATTAAACAGTAATTCGGGCACTTCGACAGGCTCAGTGACCGAATTGTATCGAATCAACGCATAAACAAACTAATTACTTATTATATAAAAATTTACTATGGACAACAAAAAACGCGTTTATACCTTTGGTAACGGACAAGCCGAAGGTAAAGCAGACATGAGAAACTTGTTGGGTGGTAAAGGTGCTAACTTGGCCGAAATGAACTTGATCGGCGTACCTGTGCCTCCTGGATTTACCATTACTACCGATGTTTGTAATGAATATTACGAAGTTGGTAAAGAAAAAATGGTAGAACTTTTGAAAGAAGAAGTTGCCGGTGCTCTTGCTCACGTAGAAAACTTGATGAACTCTAAATTTGGTGATGTACAAAATCCACTTTTGGTTTCTGTTCGTTCGGGTGCTCGTGCTTCTATGCCTGGTATGATGGATACTATTTTGAACCTTGGTTTGAACGACGAAGTTGTAGAAGGCTTGGTTGCTAAAACGGGTAATCCTCGCTTTGTATGGGACTCATATCGTCGTTTCGTTCAAATGTACGGCGACGTTGTGTTGGGTATGAAACCTGTTAACAAAACCGACATCGACCCATTCGAAGAAATCATCGAAAAAATCAAAGAACAAAAAGGTGTTAAACTTGATACCGAACTTACCGTTGACGATTTGAAACAATTGGTAGCTGAATTTAAAGCTGCTGTTAAAAAACGTACTGGTAAAGATTTCCCCAACTCGGCTTACGATCAACTTTGGGGTGCTATCTGCGCTGTATTTGATAGCTGGATGAACGAACGTGCTATTTTGTATCGTAAAATGGAAGGCATCCCAGCAGAATGGGGTACTGCTGTTAACGTACAAGCAATGGTATTCGGTAACATGGGCGATACCTCTGCTACTGGTGTGGCATTTAGCCGTGACGCTGCTACTGGCGAAAACTTGTTTGTTGGTGAGTACCTAATCAACGCACAAGGCGAAGACGTAGTAGCTGGTATCCGTACTCCTCAACAGATTACTAAGATCGGTTCTC
>CALDQH010000053.1 GCA_937911935.1 uncultured Bacteroidales bacterium
GTAAGTGGGGTTGACCTCTAAATTGGGGGTTATGTATTTGTTTTCGCGCACAATGCTGTAGTAATCGTTGCTGCTGTATGCACCCGATATGCCACCGTATAGGTAGAACAATTCGGGCACGATGCCTACGTGAGCGCTGATGTCTGCCGAACCGCTAACGGGCCATTTTACGTCGCCGGCGGCAATGTGGGCAAACAGGTTTGCCCCAATTTTAACGCCCCAGTCGTCGCCCGCTAACTCGTAGTATGGCGTAAGCGTTAAAATTGCAGCCGTGTGGGCGGGGGCTTGCGAAGACTCCGCATCTGCCTCACCCTCCGTCACCTCGGTCGCACCGCTGGCGGCGTGTTCTTCGGCGTGGGCAAGCCCCGAGGTGACGTGAACGTCCACTTTAACCTCCCCGCCCAAACGGCCATTGCCGACGACGCCACTCATATCCAAATCCAACCCCGCCTCGTGCATCGAAATGCCAAAATTGCGAGCAAAATACAAATATTCTATCCCCAAATCGTATTGAAACGATTTTTTTGTATCGGTCGAGAACAATCGGGTTGTAAACTCAAACGCCGAATTGGTGCCCACCGTATCTTTATAAAGGGGTGTAATAGGCTCGGTACTCATACCATAATAATCGTAGCCTGTGTATGCAAAATCGGCTTTCATTGCCAATCGGCTACTTCTAAATTGATGTTCGTATGCCAAAGCCACATCGGTAAAATGACTCATACCACGGGGCTTTGTGCCATCCTCCAATGCAATGTTGCTCCAGTTAGAATGGTGTTTTACATCAATATCCAACAAGTATTTTTCGCCTTGCAAAAGAGGATAATAAAACTCACCCAACACTTGCCAATAAAAACCCAAGCCGGCTTTAAATACTCCTTTTTTGTAGTCATAAACACGTGCTATTTCGGCATCTGTCGATTTAAGCATGTTGAAAGGCATGTTTACCTCTTCGGTTTTAGACCAGGTGGTGTATTTTACTTGCGGTGGCTCTGGTTTGTAATCTTCTTTATCGGGCGTAAGCATGGGTTTGCTTACTTGCCCAATGGTGGGGTTATAGTCACGCTGAACCGTCACATCACGGCTTACCTCGTCGGCAGCAAACACTGCCCATACAATACTCAAAAGACCAATGCTCGTTAAAAAAATACGTTTCATGCGTTAATTATTTGATACAGTTTCGTTTTCGTAAAGTTTGATCGTTTCTAATCGGGTGGTTATTCCCATAGCAACTTCGGCATCTTGCGAGGCATCGTAGTTTTCTTGCAAACTCAACAAGTATTGTTTTGCCTCAAAATAGTTGCCTTGAGCCACATACACATCTGCCAAAACCAAGAACGCTTTTGCCAACCAATGTTGGTGACCTGTTCCTTTTTCGATGTAGTCAAACACCTCCGATTCTGCCTTGACGTAGTCTTTTTTGTACAAATAGTAGTGACACATCAAGTATTTAGCCTCGGCACCCCACTCGCTGCGTGTATCTTTTGCCAGCTCCCTTGTATCGGGCAAAGACTCTTCTATTTGGTTGGTTGCCAAGTAGGCTTTTAGGCGGTTGTATCGTGCCTCTGCCACCATATCCGAATCGCCGCCATAGGTTGCAATAACATCGGTAGCCGCCGCAATGGTTTTATCGTACTCTTTGAGCAAGAAATAACAACGCAACAAACCCAAGGTAGCTGCTTTTTTGTGTTCCTTGCTTGCAACACCCTCTAATTGAGCAAAATAGGTGGCGGCTTCGGCATAATTTCCTGCATCGTAGCTAAGCGAAGCAGCACGCACCAATGTCATCTCTAAATTGGGGTTTTCGGCATCGCCAATTAGTTTTTTATACAACGATAGCGAAGCTGCATTGTTGTTCTGGCGGTAGTAACAATTAGCCAAATAATAAGCTGCCAACGAGTGGTATTTGCCATTTGGATACGCATTTAGGTATTTTTCAAAGCCCGATACAGCCCCAGGCAAATCGTCGCGGAAGTAAACCTTTTCTACCGCTTTGTACTGAAGCGAATCTTCTTTAGACGACGAGGACACACCCAATTTTTGTGCCAATTGGTTGTATTCATCCACACGGTTCTGATCTACCATCATGCTCTCTAAAGTAGCAAGCGAGGTCGAAGCCTCTTCGCTATTGGGATATAGCGCAATAATCTCTTTGTACATCGAAATAGAAGCATCCACTGCACCCTCGTTGTACTGCAACATGGCTATTTGCAGTTTTGATTTGCGCACCACATCGCTATTTTTGGCAAATTTGCCGCAAATGCTTTTAAAGATTTCGATGGCTTTGGCATTATCGTGTAGCGATGTATAACTACGCGCGGTTTCGTACATCGCATCATCTACCCAAGCCGATTTGGGGAATGAAGTTTGCAATACACCCAACTGTTCTATTTTTTCGGCATACTTACCTTGCAAGCCCAACACAAAGGCTTTTTGATACAGTGCATAATCGACACCTGCCGTTGTACCCCCTATGCTAATGGTTTGATTGTAGGCTTGCAATGCTCTATCAAAACTACGTTGTTGAAAATAAGCGTCGCCTATACGGTTATAAGCATCCAAAAGCAACACCGTATTTTCTTTTTCCATCTGCACGTACTTTCTAAACCATTCGTTAGCTTGGGTATATTTAGCTTGCATAAAGTAGGTATAAGCCAAGTTATAATATGCCCAATTGTACTCGCTCTCGGCGCGCGAGGTGGTATTTTTTAGGTATTTTTCAAAATAAGGTTGTGCCTTTTCGTACTCGCCGCTTCTAAACAAGCACTCGCCATACCAAAAGGCAGCGCGGGTGGTTATCGATTCGTTGTACGATTTATCTGCCATCAACGCGCTTAAATACTCCATAGCAGGGGTGTATTTGCGGTTGGCGATGGCATTGGTTGCCATACCAAACAACACACGTTGTTCGGCTTCTTTGACCGTTTTGTTGGTGGTGTTTAGTTTTTTGATCGATTCGTAGGCTTGCGCATAATTGGTCGTAGTCAAGTAGGAATTTACCAAATATTCGTACACTTTTTCTTTGTATTTAGACTCGGGAAACTCTTTTAAGAAACGCTCAAATGCCGCAACCGACTCGTTAAACGGTTGATAAGACATTTCGTACGTTACCAACGCATAGTTGTACAAAGCATCTTCTTGGATATTTTTATCAAAAGTACCATACGATGCCTGTTCAAACGCCATACGGGCTTTTTTCTTATCTGCCAATTTTAGGTACGACATACCCAAATGGAAATAAGCATTTTGCGTCAATCTATCTTGTTTGCCAGTAGTTTTTGACAAGGATTTTACGGCAAGGTCGTATTTTTCGGTGCGATAATATGCCATACCCAGCACATACCAATCCTCGCGAGCAAGGCGTTTGTTTACCTTTTGGTATCTTTCTAAATATTCGATGGCTTGCGCCATGTTATCACCTCGAAACGAGCACACACCCATAATGCGCAAAATCTCCGACAAATTTTTGTCTTTCTTTTCGGATGCGATAAGCTTTTTACCGTAAATCGATGCTTTTTCGCAATCGTTCAGCAAGAAATGCAATTGACAAATAAGGTACGATGCACTCTCTTTGAATTCGGCATTATTTTCTACTTTTTGCAGCGACTTTAAAGCTTCCGAATAGTTAGCACGGGCATATTGCGCATAACCATAATAATACAAGGCATGTTGCTCGTAGCCTCCAGCACCTTGTTTAAGCAGCACACCCAACTCGTAAGATGCCTTATCGTATTTTTTTTGCTTGATATAAGCAAAGCCACGATAATACTGCAAAGCTTGTGCATCCTCTGGGGTCAACGAACTTTGGCGTATTTTTTCGAGGCGGTTGGTAGCAGGTTTGTATTTACCCTCTTGCATCTCTAAAATAGCGATGTAAAGTTGCACCTGTTCGATATTTGATGCATACGGATAATCGGTTGCATAAGCAAGTAGCAAATGTTCGGCATCTGCCTTTTTTTGATAAAATGCCGACAAAGCAACGTAACTACGTGCTTGGCGCTCGGTTTCGGTACCAGCAAACTCGCCCGACTCCAAGGCATTTTCTAAATACCTACTGGCAGCTGGGTAGTTTTTTTCGGCAAACAGGCTTTTACCTGTTTCAAACAAATGCTTAGGATGTGTATCGAGCACCGATTGCTGTGCCCAGGCAGTACCCGCAAGCAGAAGAAATGTTAATGTAAAAAGTTTGAATTTCATATCGTTTCTGACTAACCGACTAATCGACAAATCGACTAATCGTTTATTTTTAACTAAGTTTGTCATTGACCTCACATACTCACAACTTTCTAATAAAAGTAAGTCCGTCTCGCAAAGGCAAAATAAAATACTCAATGCCCGAAACGGTATTCAGGTAATCGTTAAATTGCAATAAACCTTGGGTTTGATAATCGTTCGATGCCACTTTCTCTACCACTTTGCCTCCCCACAAGGTATTATCAGCCAAAATTATGCCACCTGGGCGAACCTTGTCGAATACCGCCTCAAAGTAGGCGATGTAATGACGCTTGTTGGCATCGATAAATACCAAATCAAACTGCTCGTTGCAAGTTTTAAGGTACTCTAAAGCATCGCAAATTAAAAACTCGATTTTATCGGCATGAGGCGAACGCGCTATGTAACCTCTTGCTATGTCTTCTATCTCATCATCAATGTCGATGGTGGTAATTTTTCCGTCTGCAGGTAGTCCTTCTGCCATGCAAATGGCAGAATACCCCACGTAGGTACCCAACTCGAGTACCCTTCGCGCATTCATCATGCTCACAATCATGCTGAGCAGCCTGCCTTGTATATGGCCCGAAAGCATGTGAGGGTGCAGCATGCCCACGTTTACCTCGCGTGTAAGTTCACGCAACAGCTGTGACTCGGGTTGCGAATGGTCTAATATGTATTTCTCTAACATTGTTAAGGCGTTTATTCGTTGAGTCGTTTAGGCGTTTAGTCGCAAAATTCCTAATTCCTCATTCCTAATTCCTAATTATTTGAACACCAGTTGCGATAGGTTTTGAAGGGCAAAGTACTGCTCTGCAACCTGCATTAACTGCTGTGCCGTAATAGCATTTATCTTTTGCTCTATCTGGGCATAATCTGCCAACTTCCCATTCAAAAAATAATTTTTGGCAGCATTTAACACCCAAGACTCCTTGTTATCGGATGCGATGAGCTGCTGAGCAAGCAACTGCCGTTTAGCTCTTCGCAGCGTGGTTTCGGTTAGGCAAACCTGCGCCAATTTTAATAACTCTTTATGCACCAATTTTATTGCCTTGGGCAGGTCTAAATGATCGGTTCCTAAATAAACGCTCCAAATTCCCGTATCGGTATAAGGTGTGTATTGTGCTTCTACCTGATACACCAAAGCATGGCGTTCGCGCAAACTCATATTAAGTCTGCTATTGGTAGATGGACCACCTAAAATGTTGATAAGCAACGAAAAAGCATACCTATCGGCGTCAAACATAGACGGAGCCCTTCCTCCTATCAAACAATGTGCCTGCGAGGTTTGTTTGTTGGATGTTAAAGCACAAGGCTCGTAGTTTGTAGGGCATTGCCTGGTAAAATTTCTAACCCCTGTTTTGGTATTAAAATAACGATATGCCCATTTTTCTGCCTGCTGTGGCGTGATGTCACCCATCATAAAAAGCAATTGCCTATCGGGTGTATAAGTTCTGTCGTAAAAAGCCTGCAACCTATTAACCGTTACATCGGCAAGCGATTGCTTGGTACCTAATATGTTACGTCCGATAGCATATCCCGAAAAGACAGCATCCTCAAAATCGTCGATAATCGATTCGGCAGGCGAGTCTAAATAACTATCTATCTCGTCCATGACCACCTCTTTTTCTTTGTTCAGGTTATCGGGCAAAAAACACACGTTTAGGCATACATCCGACACCAACTCTACAGCACGAGGCAAATCGCGCCTTAACGAAACGGCGTACACAACTGTTTCTTCTTTGGTGGTATAAGCATTCAGTTCGCCACCAACTGCCTCTAATCGATTGATAATTTGCGACGCCGAGCGTTTTTGCGTTGCTTTAAAAAGCATGTGTTCGGTAAGGTGAGCGTACCCATGCTCGTCGGCATGCTCATCGCGCGTACCTGTAGCTACATACATGCCACAATATGCCACCTCGCCTTTTGCAGGCAGCAGCATGATACGCAAGCCATTAGGCAGCACAAATGTATGAATCTTTTTGGCAGACATGTTATGTTTTGACACAACAAGAGGCTGACCATAGGGCCTGCCTCTTGCTTATATGATACACAATGTGTTAATAAGATTACTCTTTGCTGTTGTTACCCTTATCAGAACCAACACGGTCCATAGCACAACGGAAACCAATGTCGTTTGCACTCTTAGCTTGTTCTTTGTAACGACGGGTAGAAGGATTCAACCAGTATGAACGGTCTTTCCAAGAACCACCTTTGTAAACACGAGTGGTGTTAGAGATTTGGGTTGCCAAATATTTTGCTTTGTCTTGGTTAGCGTGGTCAGCATCATATACACGACGAGTAGCTTCGTCTGGATCAACTACTTCTAACCATTTGTTTACAGAACTTTGTGCGTCACCGTCTTTCCAGTTACGAACATCCAATTTGTTGTAAGCAGCCAAGCTGTCTTTCGAAACAGGAACATCGTATGCCAAACGGCCCAAGCTATCTACTTGATATACACCCAACGAATCTTTTACAGGAGCAACATACACGTTACCACGGAAAGGATTGTATTCTGAGTACTCATCGCTGCTGGCAGGACGATATACGTCCATTACCCATTCGTTTACGTTACCAGCCATGTTATACAAACCAAAGTCGTTAGGCCAGAAAGAGTTTACAGGAGCAGTAATGTTTGCTTTATCGTTCAAGTCGCCCGATACACCCATCATGTCACCACGACCACGAGAGAAGTTGGCCATGATTTTACCACGGTGTTTGCGGCTTGCGTTACGTGTTTGAGCACCATCCCAAGGGAAGATACGACGTTTGTCGTAGTTTTCCATGCCTTCGTCAGAGGTCAAACCATAAGCTGCAAATTCCCATTCTGCTTCGGTTGGAAGACGATAGCTAGGCATCAACAAACCATCAGACATGGTAGTTTTGCGAGGATCGCCAAATTCGTTGCGCGATGTGGTATTTTCGGCAGCAGGATCGTATTCGGTAGTCAAATACTTGCCTGTGTTATATACTTTGGTTTTAGCAGTAGAGTCGTTTTCGAAACGAGAAGAGTCGCGGTAGATAGCTTCGAAATCGGGGAATTCGATAACGCCATTGTCACGCAATACTTTTTCGTTTACACGGTCCGAACGCCATACGCAATAGTCGGTAGCTTGTTCCCAGCTAACACCTACTACTGGATACATATCGTATGCTACGTGGGTAAAGTAATAGTTAAGATAAGGTTCGTTGTATGCCAATTCTTCGCGCCAAACAGTTGAGTCGGGACGGCATTTATCAGATACTTTAGGACCATACATCAAATTCATCCAATAGATATACTCACGCCAATCGCGGTTAGCGATTTCGTATTGGTCCATGTAAAAGGTATTAACGGTTACACGACGAGGATAGTTGTTCCATTCGCTATAGGTATCTTCGTTTACACGACCCATAGTAAAGGTACCACCACCAATAAGAACCATTCCGGGAGGGGTTTGTTGTTCGTATCCTTCGGTTACTTGAAAACCACCGTGCTCTGCATCGTTGTATTTCCAACCGGTTGTATTCGAAGTACCTTTGTTACATGCTGCGAAAGCCAAAAGCAACAATCCGAAAAGAAGCGTTTTTTGTAAGAAATTTAATTTCATGGTATAAATTAAGGTTATTTTATTAGCCGCTACAAAGATAACTGATTTTTTTGTTGAATATTGTGCAAAACTACATTTTTTTTTAGTTTTCGCCAAAAATGACTACAAAGATGCAGATAATTTTTAATTTTGCAAAAATATTTGTTGACAAATCGACATATGCATATCAACCTAAAAGGACAACTATTTAATTTGGAGAAGCCCGTGGTTATGGGCATCTATAACGTTAGTCCCGACTCTTTTTATACAGAGAGCGTCGAGCAAATATTGCCTAAAACGGTCGATATCATTGATTTAGGCGGATGTTCTACCCGACCTGGTGGCGAGATAGCTTCTGCATCGGACGAAAAACAACGTTTGCAACAAGGTTTTGAGCAATTAAACGCCTTGTATCCAAACATACCCATTTCGGTAGATACATTTCGCCCCGAAATAGCCCATTGGGCAGTAACCGAACAAGGTGCTGCTATCATCAACGATGTTTCGGGTGGCAGCGATGCCATGTTTAACGTAGTCGCCCAGGTGCAAGTGCCTTATGTGCTTACCTATCCGCACGGAGGCAACAGCAGCGACATGTTGTTTTTCTTTTCGAAACAGATAGCCTCACTCACCCGATTGGGAGTAAATGACATTATATTAGACCCAGGCTTTGGTTTTGGCAAAACCTTGGAGCAAAATTACGAGATTGCCCGCAATCTATCGTGCCTAAAAACCTTTGGTTTGCCAATTTTGGTAGGTATATCGCGCAAAAGCATGATTCAGAAGGTGTTAGGCACTACTCCACAAGATTCGCTAAACGGCACCACTGTGGTTAACACCCTTTTGTTGGAGCGTGGCGCACATATTTTGCGCGTACACGATGTTGCAGAAGCCCAACAAGCAATTGCGCTTTATGAGATGGTGATGCGGTGATTCGGTGATGCGGTGATTCGGTGATGCGGTGATTCGGTGATGCGGTGAGGCGGTGATGCGGTGATTCAAGGTGAACGCAGTAGGGACGCACGGCTCGTGCGTCCGTAGTCGCCTAAACGATTTAACGATTCAACGATTCAACGTTGCGAAGCAACAAGCAACAAGCAACAAGCAACAAGTGACAAACGACATAAAAACATATGATAGAATTTAGACTAAAAGACTTTTTTGACATTCTTATCGTAGCTCTTTTGCTGTATCAAACTTATAAACTGCTAAAGGGCACTACTGGTATGAGCATATTTGCCGTGCTGGTGAGTTTTATTTCGGTGTGGTTTTTGGTTTCTTTTGTTTTTCAGATGGAACTATTGGGTTCCATATTAAATAAGGTGGCAAACGTAGGGGTAATTTTGCTGGTTATCTTGTACCAAGACGAAATTAAAAACTTTCTTTCGCAATTAGGCAATAAATATGCCAACACCCTATACGCCCGCATCAAGCGCATGCTTATCCGAAACAAAGAGACACAACCCCAAACCGATATTAACGAGATTGTCGAAGCCATGGTATCGTGCGCCAAGACCAAAACCGGTGCTTTGGTGGTTATCCAAAAAGAAGGCGATTTGAGCACCTATTGCCAAACGGGCGAGATTATCGAGTCAAACATCAAAGCCCGACTTATTGAGAATATCTTTTTTAAGAACACGCCCTTGCACGATGGCGCACTCATCATATCGGACAACCAGATAAAAGCAGTAGGTTGTATTTTACCCCTATCGCACAAGCGCGACTTGCCCAAAGAATTGGGGTTACGCCACCGTGCAGCCCTTGGCATCACCGAAAAAACCGATGCCTACGTAGTAATTGTATCGGAAGAAACGGGTCGCATATCCTGCATGCGCCAAGGCGAAATGCTGTTAGGGGTCACAAAAGAGCGGTTGACGGAGTGGCTTTCTAATTAATTTGATTGACTAATCGGTGAATCGGTGACGAATTGATGAACGAATGTGAATAATCGGTGAATCGACACAAAAAAATCTCAGCGATTGCTGAGATTTTTTTGTGCATATAACCGGTTAGTCAGTTAGTCGATTAGTCGATTCACCGCAAAATTTTAGGCAAAGCCTAAAATTTTGCATTGTGCATATCACCGGTTTCCATAAAGGCTTGGTGCATACCAAAGCAAGTAGCAAGGTTGGTAGGTGTATGGCCCTTAGAAGCCGATGCCAAGTATTCGCGCATCAATGGACGATAGCTTGGATCAACGCAATTGTCGATGATTAAGTTAGCACGTTGAATAGGCGATTTGCCACGCAAGTCGGCAATACCGTGTTCGGTAATCAATACCTTAACCGAGTGTTCGCTGTGGTCGATGTGCGATACCATAGGAACGATAGCACTAATAGCACCATTTTTGGCGGTAGAAGGTGTGGTAAAGATAGAGATGTAAGCGTTACGGGTAAAGTCGCCAGAACCACCTAAACCGTTCATCATTTTGGTACCCATTACGTGTGTACTGTTGATGTTGCCGTAAATATCGGCTTCTAATGCGGTATTGATGGTGATAAGACCCAAACGACGTACCAAACCAGGGTTGTTAGACAATTCTTGTGGACGAAGCACCAATTTGTTGTGGAAGAAGTCCATGTTGTCGTAAATTTCTTGCAACACAGGGTCGGTTACGGTTAGCGAGCAACCCGATGCAAAGGTAATGCGACCTTTTTTCATAAGGTCAATAACAGCATCTTGAATTACCTCGGTAAACATGGTAAAGGCAGGAATTTCGGGGTTGTTACCCAATTCGAACATCACGGCATTGGCAATGTTACCTACACCACTTTGTACAGGCAAGAACGATTTTGGAATACGTCCCAAGCGCATTTCGTTGGTCAAAAATTCCGATACGTATTTACCAATTTGGCTGGTTACTTCGTCGGGAGCGGTAAAGCCACCAACTTCGTCTTTGCGGTTGGTTTTAACCACAGCCACTACTTTTTTAGGATCTACTTTTAGCACAGGGCTACCAGCGCGGTCTGATACGCTGTACACAGGAATTTCGTGACGGCAAGGAGGGTCGCAAGGTTCGTAAATATCGTGCATACCACGCAATGTTTTGGGGTGGCGTTCGTTTAGCTCGATGATAATACGATCTGCCAAGTTGGCGATGGTAGGAGAAATACCTACACCACTGGTAAGTACAATTTCGCCTGCATCATTGATATCGCACGCTTCGATAATAGCCACCGTTGGTTTTGGCATAAAACCATAACGCAACTCTTGTGCTAATTGCGAAAGGTGCATATCAAAATATTCGGCACCGCCAGGAGTATTAAGCGAGTTACGCAAATCTTTGTTAGATTGGTAAGGCGTACGGAAGCTAATGGCATTAGCACGTGCCAAAGCGCCGTCGGTGCTATCGCCAGTAGAAGCACCTGTGTACATACCAATTTTAAAGGGTTTACCTGCTGCATGAAAAGCCTCAGCACGTTTAGCAAGGGCAGAAGGCACTTCTTTGGGCGCACCGGCAGGGGTAAAACCACTAAAGCCAACTACGTCGCCATCGTTAATTAGTTCGGCTGCTTGCTCAGCCGTCATTACGTTGTAAATCATATTTAAATAGATTGAAGTTTTTCTGATAAGATGCGCAAAGATAATACTTTTTTTGTTTAATCGTTTATTCAATCTTCGCATTTCATTAAGTTGCTCACGTTAGCTTCGCTCATGTTGCTCGCGTTCGGCAAAATCAAGTAAACTTGCTTCTTCCCTCACTTAATCGCAACTGTCGGCAAAGCAAATAAATTTGTTCTGCCCTCGCTTAATCGCAACTTTAATCGTTGAGTCGTTTCGTTGATTATCACAAGGGTAATATTTTTTATCGTATCACCTGAAATGGCCTTAAAGGTTGCACACTTTGAACTACATCCGCAATATTTGTGCCCATCACGCTCGTTTGTGGAATATAAAAGTAGATGTGATACCTAAAAAATATTACAATAAAACATCCAAAATTTGGTTGACAAACGACGAGGTAGATAAAGTTCAGAGTTCTAGACTATTTTACACTTTGTGTATTATAATGTATTTACTTCAAACCGTTAATCCTCGTACAAAATTTAAACAGCATTTCTATAATCTCATAGACAAATATCCGATTGTAGAAACTGGATATATGGGATTTCCTGAAGGATGGAAAGAAATGCATTTATGGAAGAAATAGTAAAAATATTTGGATATCCTTCAAAAAAGAATTACCTTTGCAGAAACTTCTTAATATAGAATAGTTCATTAACTAAACGATAATGAGCCTCCCAGGCGAACCGTAAGGTAGCATACTTGGGGGGCGTTTTTAATTTTAGGGGGCTTATAAAGTACTCTTAATGCAACCTGCAGCAAAGAATTGATTTGATGGGTAGGAACACCCAACAAAAACACCAAACCCCTGCTACCAATAGAAGCAGGGGTTTGATTGTATAGATTTGTTTTTTCTACGCTTGTTGCATTCTTTTACGATACACCGCTACTGCGCCGTATGCTGTTATAAGGGCAAGTAGGAAAGCCGTTGGGGCGTCGAGGGGAGTATCACCCAAAGGCAAACCACATGCCAAATAACATTGACGACGAGCAGCTAAGTTTTCTTCGCTGTTGTCGTTATCAGGGAATAAACCGTCACAGCATTTTCCGCACGAATAAGAGTCGCCATCCCATTCTTCTTCCAAATCGCCACATTCGTTGGCATAAGCACCTACTACGGCTCTATTGACAAAAGAAGTTCCAGTTCCTAACGTATAGCCATTACTATTAGCTACAGTGCCAGCATAACTATTATAAGAGTTTGAGGGCAAATTCACTGCCATGGCGCAGGTGGCGCACATTATCATCAACACTAATAAAATTTGTTTTTTCATATCTAAAATTTCTTCGAAATTTTGGTTATTTGGTGATTTGGTTATTCGGTGAACTGAAGCTCAACTCACCAAATCACCGCATCACCGTATCACCATTTATTTTAAAATCACCTTTTCTGTTCTTGTTGCTTTATCACCAATTACATGTACTAAGTAAACACCTTGTGCAACAGGCAATTGCAATTCGGCATACGAGCCACTTGCATCGTAGCACATCATGCGTCCTGTCATATCATTCACATAAATGGTTTGTAGTTCAACATCATTAGCAATTACCTTGATGATTTTTTGGTCAACAGCATAAATGTTGATAGAAGCATCCGTTACATCGGTAATATCCGTTGCTAAATCGTCATCATCTTGGAAATCGTCTTGTTCTTCAACAGCAAACTTCAAGTAGAAACGACCCTCTGTTGTACCTTTAGCTAATTTATCGGTAGTATAACTTCTGGTTAACAAATCGTATTCTTTACCAGTTTTTTCATCTACCAATATCATGGTTGTAAATCCTTCGTTATATACTTGTTGGAAGGTTACGTTCATAGCTCTACGTAAGGCAATACCCAATGGAACTTTGGTTACACCTGCGCCCACATACATACGAGAGTAATAAGCATCGTTGCTGATGATGTATGCCTCTGGAGTGTACAAATTGCGGGTAAACGTTTTTGGTGTATTAAGTGTTGCATTGTAGAAGCCTACCTCTTGTTCGTCGTATTTAAGCACGATGTTACTTGCACCTGGATCGGTAGTATTGGCATTATCTACACTTAACGAGAAGGTAGGTAATGGGCGTTCAATAGAACGTGTACGTGTACTACCTTCTGCCAAAATAGCGTCGGTTAGTGTAAAACTGTCTCCTGCTTTGGGAGTGAAAACAAAACCTTGTTGTGCTTTAATGGTAACAACATCAGAACCAGTAGCATCTGTACTAACAAACGAACCATTTACGTAGTCATATACACTAACGCTACCCAAATTCATTGATTCAATCAATTTAGCATCTAAGTTGCATGGGTAAACGTTGTTTAGTAAGTTTTTGCCCTTACTGTTCAACCCTGTATAAACATATTCCTCACCAGGTTTATTATCTTCAGAAACCACAAATCTACCGTCAAAGGTGTATGAGATGGCAGCTTTTGGATCATAATTAGTGCCATTTTCTTTGTTGTAGGTGGCAGCCGATTTAAAGTATTCGCCATATTCGTCTGGAACGTTAATAGCAAACACCGTATTAGGCAATACAGGGGTATCCAAATCGGGGAAAGTTTTGGTCCACGAAACCATATCTCCCTCTACCACTGTTTCGCGCATGTACACTTGAGGGAGATGTTGTTTAAAGTAATCGCCCGATACAATATTGCGATACTCTTTGGTGGTTTCATTGTAAGGTTTTACAACCGAACCTACCAACAACCATTTGCTACGGTCTGCGTCAAAGTGAACAAGTGCGTTGTTGTATAGCATATTGCCGTTTTCGTCTTTTAGGTTTTCTACACCTCTAAGACCTGCACCGTATTCCAACTCGATGGTGCTGGCAAATTTCTTACCTGCAGATACTTGTTCGCTTTCGGGAATGCCCGATTCTTTGTTACGTTCGGTAGGATCGAACGATGCGGGAACTTTAGGCCATTTTCTACCGCCTGCAATTTCCATTGTACCTACTTCTTCGATGATTACTTTTAGGTCTTCTGATAGTTCGTTGATGCACGATACACGTTGACGAACCATTTTACCTTGTTCGATATCGAATGTTTCGTACTCCCAGTTGTTGCGGTCGTCCCACTTATCATTAAGACCTACCCAATAGATAACACTGGTTGGAATTGATTTTTTAGATTGATAAGCACCATAAGTCCAAGTACCGTCTGCAGGACGCACATTGGTTAGATAGCGGTCTGATTTAAGCTCAACACTGGTCATCGCAATTCCTGTAAAGCCAACTTCGGGAGCTGCACCTTTGTTAAGTTCTTCTCCTTTTACAATAAGTGAAGCAGGACCAGATGCAGTGGTTTCGCACACTTGACCTTTTACATTTACAAATGCGTTATCGCTGCATCCAAATGCAAAGGCAGAGGTTTTATTACCTTTTACACGGTCGTATTCAGACCAGAAGTTGTTGGGGCAGTAATTGTCTCCGCTTGCCACAGTGGTTTTACCTCCAAAAGGATCATTGCCACTTTCTCTACCTGCCACATTAGCATCGTAGCTATAGCAGTTGTTGTATTGGAACTTAATTTTACTATCTATAATGTTGTTAATAGAACCATTATTATATCTATGTTCCATTTTTAGGATGTTGTATTTCCAATAGCTGTTTTCTGCCAATGAGTTGTTGCCAGCATTATCTGCCAAATAGAACGTATTGTAGAAAATACCGATGTTTTCTACGTTTTTATCCCATTGAGCAAACAAACGGATAGCAGATGGTGTAGCATAATCTTTGTTATAGTAACCATTGGTATTCCAGAATACATTGTTCATAATCAACATATTAGCAGATTCTTGAATCCACATCAATGTTGCGTGGTCACCACGGAAGTTGTTTTGAATAAACTTAATGCCGCTACAGAACATAAATTTAGCAGACGCACCGTGTTCTATCGTATTTTTTGTAAAATCGGTAACTTGTAACTCAAAGTCGTTGTTTTTAAAGGTAATACCATCGTACGATGATACGTGCACACCCGTAAAACCAGCCGATCCAATCATGGAGTTTTGAATCAAGATGTTGGCATCTTCAAACTGACCTGCCTTGGTAATAGAACCCCAATCTGGCTCTTTATATCCGTCTTTATCGTACGATTGCATGTGTACGTCAATTTCCAATGCGTTGTCGTCGATTTCGCCATTAGGGTCAGAAAGAATGATAAGCGAGTCTAACACAATGTTTTTACTTTCGCGTATCAATATGTGGTGAATCCAAGGCTTAGCAGTTTTTGTACCTGCCTTAATAGTTAAGGTATTTTCCTTGTTGGTAGCTGTTTTGTTGATGTTCTCGATAAACAACATGTGGTCTGGTTTGTCTGCACCAGCCGACAAAACGGTCTTAGGATCTACTTGTTTACCACGATAGCAGTATGCACTGGTTGGGTCGTTAGGGGTATCATCGTAGTAAACCACGTTCATTACCACAGGTTGTTTTAAGTTGTAGCTGCTACCCACAAATTCTGCGTAAGCATAAGAGTCGTTACGAAGAGCAGAACCTGTTAAGTGGTCAATAGCGTCTTGCAAATTTCTAAACTCAAGCTTACATACATTATCGTGTTCAAATGCTGCATTGATGGTATAAACAACAGGACCTTCGCAGCATACTTGCTGTTTGCAAGGATCGGTACTGATAGAACGTATCTCTTGCGACAACACCTCGGTGCCTACATTTGCATAGGCGCGGTAGTAATAGGTATAACCATCCTCTAATGCTAATTCTGCACTAAAGTCTTGGCTACGAAGTAATGCATTAGAGGTTGCCACTTGCAATTTTGTGCTTTTTTGGTCGGGTTTGCATTTGTCTCCATCTGGCACACGGCAATAGTAGAAACCATAGTCTAAGATGTTTTCGCAATTGGTTTGCTTGATATATCCATACAAAACTGCTTTTTTGGTTGTTTTGTTTACCACGGCTTCTTTAGATAGTAATACAATGGTAGCAGGGTCTGAACAGTCTGCGTAGTTGTAAGAATCTGGGAATGCATGGTTAGTACCCGACGCATCTAAGGTATAATCTGCATCAAAGATATAGGCATAGCCACCATAGAGTTTGTTGGATAAGTCTGTTTTATTGCCTTGGCTGTTTTTGAAAGAGATTTGAACGTATTCGTAATCCTCAATCAAATACTTAAAGTAGGTTTTACCGTTGTAGGTCACTTCTGTACCTTTGGTAGTATTATTTATAGCTCCCGTGCCATAGTTGCCAGCAATACCCTTGCCATCTTGTACGGCGTATAGGTTATAATTGTTTTTGCTGTAAATTTCAATTCGTTTACAATCGCCCATAGCACCTGGCATATTAGGAGGAGGACATCCACCCGCAGGTTCTACGGTAATTTTCTTGGTTTCTGAGTCGAAGGTGATGATGCAGTTTTCTGTTTGACTGCTGGGAAAACAATTAATTATAGGATTGATATTACCTTGTTTATTATTACCATCTGTACCATAGTCAAAACTTACAATACCATTGGTACTGCCATATTGAGCGGTTAAGGTATAGGTTGTTCCACTTACATGGGTAAGTTGTTTCCATGTCCATTCGCCTCCTGCCCAAGGGTGTTTTAGGTACCAGGTTTCACCGCCACCACCGCCACCGCAATTATTAGGAATTGAGTAAGTAAAAGCATAATCTACAGAAGTTCCGTAATTAGTCTTTGCTGTTACTTTTATGGTATGAGAACCCTTACTATTAGGTAATGCATTATTAAATGCAACGAACCATTCTTTATTCCAATTGTCATCCCATGTACTACTTGGTGAGTTACTACTTCCACTTGCAATTGAAGTATTTCCCTCTTTTATCTCAATAGTAACACTTGAAACATCCCTATTCCATGATTTAACATTAATACCTTTAATATATGGGGCGCACGATAACTCACCAAGATTATGATTATCAGAATAATTCGGTGTCCAAGTATCGTTTTCTCCAGTATACCAATATCCAATTTTCGTTCCATCAAAGAAACCATCGTTTGCTGCCCACGCACTACTGCTAACGCCTAATAGAACGCAAAGTAAGGCAAGCACTCGTAGGGCTTTGCTTAAAGCCCCACTCATAATTGTATTGTTATAAAATCTTTTCATATTGTGTATTTTTTATTTTCTTACTAAGGTTCTATTTATTGATCGCAATTTTCGTTAGGCTCATCTTTTAGGATAATGGTAGCTGTAGCTGGAGTTACCTCGCTTTTACCACAAACCGTAGTTCCGTCTGCTACGTTAAGAGTTGCCTTGATACCGTAGGTAATATCGGCACGTTCATCTTCTACCTCTTCATCACCTGCAGGCCATGTTGATGGACGAGGAACGTTTATCTTAAAGGTGTCGTCTGTTTTGTTGATAATAACACCGCTTTGTTTATCCAACTCACCATCGGTATAGGTAATGGTGTAATCGTAACTTGATGTGTTAATTACTTGCAAGGTAATGGGTTCCCACGGAGTTGTAGTAACTTCTTGTGGCATAAAGGATATGCTAAGTGGAGAACCTTCCATTGCCTCAATAAGAGCACCTAATTTGGTTCTACGGTCGCCATTAGCACCATTTACCCAGTTTTTCATGCTTGTAGCAGAATTACCAATAAGGGTTTGTGTATTATATGCCTCATAACCTGTAGTTCCATCATAGCAATTATCGCCTGTAGATGATTTATCTACATCACTGCGCGATTTACCGCTCCAGAAATTCTTTTCGCGATTAAGAGGAGTTCCAGTAGTTCCAATAGCACCCAGGTCGGCTTCATAAGTAGAAATTTTAGCACCTAACACATCTTTGGTTAAGGCACCACTAGTAGCCACGTGTTTAGCCCAACGTTCTTTTAGTACCGCAATAAAGCAAGGGTCGTTTAGCAAGTAGCCTTCAAATTGCGCATCATCTTTAGCTTCTGTACCACGTCCACCCACATATTTGCCGGTAAACCAGAAAGGAGCTGCGCAGCCTTCTTTGTAAATTTCATCATTCTCAATAAGCAATCCTTCGGTAGAGTTACAACCATAGGTTGCACATAGATTAGCACATTGGTTGCTAAAGCTTAACTCTTGGTCCCAAAGTGGACGTGCCTCAATTTTGCCACCGTCGTAAACAAACAGACAGCTTGCGCGGTATGCGTCCATGTTTTTAGCATATTCACTAATGATAAACCAATCTGCCCAACTGATGTAATCGATAATTTTTTGTACTTCGGCGTAATTGCCTGCTTTTAGGTTTGATTCAAAGTTGTTGAATAAGGTTTTAATGTCGTTTACAGTTTTAGCCCACATACCTGGGTTGTCTTCTTCTACATCTTCCATTTCGGGGTATTCAATCTCAAAACGTTGATCGATGTAGGTGTCATAGGTTTTCATACCATTTCCGCTTTCGCCATCGTAACCAGAGTATAGCGATTTAAAGGTTTTTTTGTCGCCATCAGCCTCGTAGCGGTCTACTAAATCGGTTTTATCAAATTTAAGGATGAAGCCACCTTTGCTATCGTCTACTTTTACACGATTTTCGTTATTGGTGATTTTATCCATAAATACGTACACGCCTTTGTACACGCCGTCTACAATCAGCTCTACGTAACGACTGTTTACGCTCCAACCACCAGTCATATCGCGGAAGGTGTCAAAGATTAAACGGTTACGCATTAGCGATGGGTCTGCAGCAGCTGCATAAAGTACCCAATCTTTATCTACTGCGCTGCCTACGTCAAGCATATTTAGTTTTTCTGTTTTAACGTAGTCAGGACGACCTTTGTCTTCTACACAGTCGGCTTTACCAGGGCAAAATGCGTAAGATTTTTTTACAAAGTTTAGCGACGAAGAACCGCGGTAGTTCATACGTGCCTTGCGGTCGTAAACGATGTCGTTACCTAACTTAATCTTAACGTCAACAGAAATTTTTGCCTTCATATCGTCAGCTTGGCTCGATGGCGTATGGCAAGTATTGTTAACTGGGAAACCATAACCGTTGGTATTCACCATAATGATTGGTAGGTCTGAGGTAAAGCTATAAGATGTACCAGAAGTAGCTGTTACTTGTTTAGCTGCAGATGTAAGAGAAGAACCGTCTTTGTAGGTTGCAGTACAACGATACCAACCTGCTACGTTAGGACGAATGTTGTTGGACTTGCCAGCATCACCAGATTCTGTTTTCTTACCTACATATGTACAAACAGAAGAGTAGTTATCGTATGTACCATTTTCTGTTTCAGAATATTGCCATTGGTAAAAATCAATTTCTTTGCCCGAGCAGTCGGTTACGTAAAGTGCCACAAAGTCGGCAAAGTTGTTTTTGTTGAAGCTAAAGTCGTTACCCGATGCGTGAACTTTAGGACCTGCGTATGGAGCAGAAACTTTATTTACTGCCCAACCATCGTAGCAACTACCATTATCACCTAATGTATAGTAGATATCGCCTGTTAGGGCTAATTTTTGAGGTTTAGTATGGGTATGACAACCATTTAAACCTTTATCGTTGGTAGCGTGAACATAGAAATATTTTGTACCCGCAATTACCTCAGCACTTGCTTTAAAACCATACCATGTATAATCATCGCAATCTGTGAAAATAATTTCTGCGGTCTTGCCACCTTTGTTAAAGTTTTGAAGGGTTGCAGATGTTGGCATTGCATCGCTTTCGCCATAATACATAGCTCCACCGCGATATTGTTCAGAGTTTTCGTTTGGATAGTAGAACTGATACCATGCATCTTTGCTTTGTGTAGTTTCTTCTCCTTCTTTAGGTGCTCTAAAATAAACGTAGAACGCATCATCAACAGTAACATCGTGGGTATCAGTACATCCATTGTAGTCTGCTGTAATGGTATAAGTATCTTTGTTTTCAGCGCTAAACATTGTGCTAGAACCAGTAGCTACGTTCAAGTCACCATTTTTATTTACAGTCCATTTAGTATCGTTACCTGTTGGTACTGTTAACTCAATGGCATTTTCTTTGCCTGGTTGAGTAAAGGTTGCACCAGAGATGGTGGGTTTGTTGTCGTTAATAGCAATATCAACTGTTGCAGAGTTTGAGTTTCCACAAGAGTTAGTTACTGTAACAGTATATTGTGTATAAGCAGTGCTGTTGATGCCTAATCTACCATTTGCATCTGGAGTAACAACGCTACTGCCTAATTCAAAGGTGTAGGCATCTTTGTAATCATTCATATTGTTAATGGTGATATAACCCTGTGCAGTGCACTCACCATTACAAGCTGTGATAGCTGTTGATGATAGGCTTGGTTTTGCAGGGGTTGGACATGATGACATGTTCAACACAACACCTTCTGAATAGTAGTTGTTATTTACAGTATAGAAATAGTATTTGTAGCTTGCGCCAGCAGGAAGGTTTTTGTCAGTATAGCTTTCTGCAGTACCGACATATACTACAGTACCACCGCCAAGTGTATTGCCTGCTGTGTAAGTTTCTCCACCAGCAGGAATGGTTTCGGTTTCATTAATAGGATAACGAACTACCATAACTTTAGTATGGTTAGCTGAGTGTTTCCATGTTAACGCGATGTCTGCACCACTTGCAGTACCATTGGCATTGGTTACTTGTGATAATGCTGTAACTGTAAAGTCTAGATTAACCAAAACGTTTTTGTCTTGTGTACAGCCATTGGTAGCCATGTTGGTAATGGTAAACTCACCCGCTCTGGTTAAAGTCATAGAGAACTTAGGAGTGCTTCCTGTAAGACCTGTCCACCAACCTTCTTCGCCTTTTTGCAAGTTAGCCGACCAGGTTCCTGTTAAACAGCAGTTAATTGTAGATACAAAGTATGCTTTATCACCAGGATAATAAGTTGGTTGACTTGCTAGTGGAGAATAACTGCTGTTTGCGTGTCTAAACTCGTTGGTTTGTGGAGTACAAACGGTAATGACTACGGCTGGTGTAGAAGTAGAAGTGCTACCACAGTCGTTGGTGACACTTACTGTGTAATTCCCAGCTTCATCTACTTCAAAAGTAAGATCACTACCAGTGCTTATTTTTGAAGCAACTTCATTTGTACTATTGTATAGTTTGTAAGTTAATCCACTAGTTGTATTTCCAACAGTAAGAGTTGCCTTATCTGGGGCTACCAAACTTGTATTATCTGCAGATAAGGTTGGAACAGCAGGAGCAGTTTTGACTGTAATAGCTAATGGATCAGATGCTATAGTTGATGATTCGCTACACTTTGCAGTACATATTATATTACCAGAGGCATTCCCAATAGTTAAAGTAATTGAATTATTGGTCTCATTAGTTTTTGTACATCCCTCAGGGAAAGTCCATATTAAATCATAATCAGCACCGCCTGTTATTGTTGCAGTATATGTTTGAGTACTTTCCGCACAAGGAGTAGTTTCACCTGTGATAGAAACAGAATTAGGAAGAGAGCAAGCTTTTTCCCATTTTGCGTATAAAGTAATGTTTGCAGTGTATGCAGTTGCTCCTAGCGATGATACAGCGCTTCCTGTACAAGCAGAATTTGTAAACCAACCTCCAAATGTATAACCAGTTTTACTTGCTGTTTTTAATGTTGTTGCAGTTCCATAAGTATGAGTTGTTGGATGGCCATCAGCGTGAGTGCCAG
>CALDQH010000054.1 GCA_937911935.1 uncultured Bacteroidales bacterium
AGCCGAAACACCTGCTTCGCGTTTACTTAGCATCAATAAAACCGATTCATCTACATAATTATCGATTAAAACCAAACTCTTCATGGCCGATTTAATCAAATCCGTAGCAAACTTATACGCATCAAAAATCTGACCGTTGTGGAAAATCCCTTCGGTGGGGGTGTCGTGTTTAAATATTTTATCAAAAATAACTTCAAACTGTTTAGTGTGTTTTTGAAGGAGTTTGTTATTTGCAAGTTGATTCTGCTCTAATAACTCAATTCTGTTATGAAGTTGGTAATTTTTGTTTAGCGAGTGGCGCATAGCAACGAAAGCATCCATAATCATAATACTTGTGTTAATGGCAATGTTACTCTTCAAAACAGCTGATAACATTGATACTCCTTGCTCAGTAAATGCGAATGGAAATGATGTGGAGTGTTTTAGAGAACTGAACCGGTCGCAATTTGCGACCAGTTCAACAAACTCATAATCTGTAAGTTGAAACATAAATCGCTCAGGAAACCTCTCAATATTCCTTTTTACAGCTTCGTTTAAACGTTTAGTCTCCACTCCATACAGACGTGCCAAGTCGCGGTCAAGCATAACCTGTTTGCCCTTAATGTTTAATATAAGATTTTCAATGTTTTCTAATGGAGTTTGCGAGGGTAGTAGTTCCTCTTTGCCCGATGGTAGTTTACTCTCTTTTGTCATAACGATTAAAATTAAGATGAAAAAAATGTCAATAGTCACTAGTTACTCGTCGTTCGTCGCTTGAAACTAGTAACATGGTGCAAAGGTACATAAAAAAGGTAGAATTGCAAATTGTAAGGACGCACGGCCCGTGCGTCCGCATTGAAAATAGAGTAGGGAGGGATACCCGCATGCGGGTTGTACTTTTTTATCTTCTTGATAATAAAGAAGATAAAAGCGTTTCATGTCGTATAGATTTCTCGGAGATACCCCCATATTAGGGTAAAATTTCTTTAGGTCAATAGACAGCCTTTTTACATAATGGTCACCATACTTGCTGTCAACTTTTAGTTCTGTAAGTAACTTTCCTATCACCCAGTAAGAAGTGGTGACTGTGGTGTTAATTTGTTTTGCAACTTGAAGTAAGTGCTCTAAAAAAACTACCTAAAAGATTGGATTGTAATAGACGCATCATTATAACCTTTGACGAGGAAACCTCTTTTTCTGACCAATATGGTACAATCGAGGTTGTCCCAGCATGGAAATGGTTGTTAGAATAAGACAACTTAGCAATAACATCACCCCTTCCTAACCTCCATCACGCACTCTTTGCAATTAAACGATAGTTTTAGGTAGTAGTTTTTGTGAATGAGGAACAGAGGCTCGTTCAATTTAGAGGTTCTTAATGATGACCCTTTCTCCTTTTCGGTCAACAACCCTTCGACAAGCTCGGAGGCAGAACCTTTATTCTCTTTGGGGCACGCTCCTAACGCATATCTAATGCAGTGCTTGCAAAACATCAGCACAGCCCCGTCGGGCTCTTGCAGTTCAAACGCAGGCGCGGTGGTTTCTGCCCCGTGTGCCGCATAAAAATCGCGCGCTTTTTGGTTGGCAATGTTGTTGAGGTAGCTGTCGCTTTGCAAAGGGAAAGGGTAGTGGTTAGCCGTAGGCAATACCAATGCCGCAGGCTGTCTTTGCAAACGCAAATTTACCAATGCCTCGCATACAGCCCTGCGTGCCGCTGTTAGCACCGATGAAGGAATAAAAAACGCCGTGTCAATGCCAATGTCTGAGGCTTCAAAAATGGTATCACCCAATTTGCTCAATATCCTTTTGTAATTGTCTGCTTGTGGGGTGTTGCTTTTTTCAAAAGGTCCTTCTAATACCAAACTTGCTTTGTTGATGCCGTCCGATATGCATAGCGTATCGTCTTTCAGTTCTATGCTAACGCTTATTTTACGGGTAGCCGATGGTTTTTGCAGTAGGTGCAAAAACTGTTCGTCCGCATTGCGATATACTGCATCGCCCACTTGTAACGAGACTGGGGCATTGGGGATAATTACACCGTTTTCTACCTTATTTACTTTGCAACCACTTAGTTCGCCATCGGGCGTAAAAAAGCAAAGCCCATCGCCATTGTGAATTTCGTTTCCTTCTACAAGCTCATGACCCGAAATGCTAAACCCTTTGGGTAGCAATCGTTTTACTCGTCCCAAATATTCACCCACCGATTTAGGCGTTTCAAACGAGAAAATGTCCTTGTTTCTGCCCTTAAAAAAATAAGTAGTAGCCCCACGATGAAATGTTTTTTGTGGATTGGGTGCAAAGGTGTAGCTGCTTACCCCGTCCGATAAACGTTTTAAATGTGGGCGCACAGCCAAGGCGGCGTCTATTTTTTGTCGATAGTAAGCCGTTAGGTTTTTTACGTATTCTACATCTTTTAATCGACCCTCTATTTTAAACGAGCGTACACCCGCATCCAACATGTCGCCCACGTGGTCCGATAAATCAAAATCCTTAAGCGATAGCCAATGTTTTTTGCCAAACGAATGCCCCTGGGCATCTTGCAAATCAAACGGTAAACGGCAAATTTGAGCACATGCTCCTTTGTTGGCACTGCGTCCGCATAGGGCTTGGCTGGCATAACATTGTCCGCTATAGCTTACACACAAAGCGCCGTGCACAAAAGCCTCTAAACGAACGTTGGTTTGTGCGGCAATCTCTTTTATTTGCTCTAACGATAATTCTCGCGCCAAAACCACTTGTTCGCAACCCACTTCTTGCCAAAAACGTACCTTTTCTACCGTACGATTGTCGGCTTGGGTACTGGCATGCAGGGCGATAGGGGGTAGGTTGAGGTTAAAAATACCCGTATCTTGTACAATAAGCGCATCTACGCCAATTTGGTACAATTGATGAATCAACTGCTCTGCCTCTGCCAATTCGGCATCTGTAAGCAAGGTATTTAAGGCAACAAATACACGTGCATGGTATTGGTGTGCAAAACGTACCAATTGCTCGATGTCTTGGATGGTATTGCCGGCAGCGCTGCGGGCACTGTATTTGGGCGCACCGATGTAAACCGCATCGGCACCATGCAAAATGGCTTCGATGCCGCAGATTACGTTTTTAGCAGGGGCTAATAATTCAACTCGATTCATGTCCACAAAAATACTACATCCCACTTAAATAGTCAATATCGGTTATAAAAATCAATAATTTAACAATTGTTTTTACTCTTTTAATATGAATTAGAAGTCTAAAAATTAACATTTGCGTATCTTCGCATTTGTTATTCAGACATAAAGTCGACTAATCGACGAATCGATTGACTTTAGACTAACGACTAAACAACTAAACAACAAAATATATGAACCAAGTAGTTGATATCAGAGAACTAAATGCACGCATCGAACAAAAAAGTGCATTTATCGATGTCCTAACCATGGGTATGGACAAAGTAATTGTAGGTCAAAAACATTTGATAGAATCATTGCTTATTGGGTTGCTATCCGATGGACATATTCTATTAGAAGGTGTTCCAGGTTTGGCAAAAACCTTAGCGATTAAAACGTTGGCACAACTTATCGATAGCAAGTACAGCCGTATTCAGTTTACCCCCGACTTGCTACCTGCCGACGTGTTGGGTACGATGATTTACAGCCAAAAAACCGAAGAGTTTGTCGTTAAAAAAGGACCTATCTTTGCTAATTTTATTTTGGCGGACGAAATTAACCGTGCTCCTGCAAAAGTACAAAGTGCCTTGCTCGAAGCCATGCAAGAACGTCAAGTAACTTTGGCAGATGCCACCTATAAGTTAGACGACCCCTTCCTTGTGTTGGCTACCCAAAACCCCATCGAACAAGAAGGTACCTATCCACTTCCCGAAGCACAAGTTGACCGTTTTATGCTAAAAGTAGTGGTTTCTTATCCTAAATTAGAAGAAGAACGCCTTATCATTCGCCAAAACATAGGGGCAAAACCAGCACCTATCAAACCCATTATTAAGGCAGAAGAAATAATCGAGGCACGCAATACTGTACGCGAAATTTATTTGGACGAAAAAATCGAAAAATACATTCTCGACATTGTATTTGCTACCCGCGATCCGCAAGCATACGGCTTAAACGACCTTAAAGGCATGATTGCTTTTGGTGGTTCGCCTCGTGCATCCATCAGTTTGGCAACCGCAGCCCGTTCATATGCCTTTATCAAACACCGTGGTTACGTTATTCCCGAAGACGTGCGTGCCGTTTGTCACGACGTGCTACGTCATCGTATCGGTCTTACTTACGAAGCCGAAGCCAATAACATCACCACCGAGGATGTGATTTCGGAAATCTTAAATGTAGTCGAAGTACCTTAATGAGTTAGGAGTTAGGAGTTAGGAATTAGGAGTTTAAATTATATTGAAAATCCTAAGTCCTTGTTCTTTCTTCTCAACTTTAAAATCAATCTTATTTAGTGATAAATTTTAAAATTCATTTTCAAGAGTAAGGTGTTAACTTCTAACTCCTCACTCCTCATTCCTAACTGTTAGAAGTGGAAACAAACGAATTATTAAAAAAAGTACGTCAAATTGAGATTAAAACCCGTGGGTTGTCTCAAAATATCTTTGCGGGGCAGTATCACTCTGCTTTTAAAGGGCGTGGTATGTCGTTTGCCGAGGTACGAGAATACCAAATGGGCGACGATATTCGCAGCATCGATTGGAACGTTACCGCTCGTTTTAATCATCCGTACGTAAAGGTGTTCGAAGAAGAACGCGAACTTACCTTTATGTTGCTTATCGATGTGTCGGGTAGTAGCGATTTTGGCACTATCAATCAGTCCAAACGTTCTATCATTACCGAAGCTGCAGCAACCTTGGCGTTTTCTTCGCTTCAAAACAACGATAAAATAGGGGTGATCTTTTTTTCCGACAAAATCGAAAAATTCATTGCGCCTCAAAAAGGAAAAAAACATGTATTGTACATCATTCGAGAACTCATCGAGTTTAAGCCTCAAAGCAATAAAACCGATGTATCTGTGGTGCTTCAATATTTTACCAGTGCCATTAAAAAACGTTGTACAGCCTTTTTAATTTCCGATTTTATATCGCCCGATTTTGATAAAGCCCTGATGATTGCCTCTAAAAAACACGATATGGTGGCGATGCAGGTATATGATTTGCGCGATGCCGATTTGCCCGATGTAGGTTGGGTAAAGATGAAAGATGCCGAAACTGGTCATATACAATACGTCGATACATCCTCTGTCGAAACTCGTTTGCGTTACAACAACGATTGGAAACAACGCCAACATCATTTAAAAACGCAAATGGCAAAAAATAGGGTCGATATGGTGTCAATTCGTACCGACGAAGATTACGTAAAAGCCCTAATCAACTTATTTAGAATGAGAGGTTAGTATGAAAAATCGTGTAATTATAGCCTTGCTATTGTTGATAAATGCGCTTGTGTCGTGGGCATTTTCCCCACAAGTGACGCTGCAACCCTCGCAAATTCAAATAGGCGAGCAGGCACGTTTGTGCATTTCGGTTGCACAAGATGCCAAAGAATCTGTTTCGATGCCTCTTTTGTCCGATACCATCACGGCAGGGGTCGAAATTATAGAGCGTTTACAAGCCGATACCGTATCGTTAGGCAACAATCGTATCGAAGTAAAACAAGAGTACATTGTTACGTCGTTCGATAGTGGTTTTTATTTTATTCCGTCTTATACTTTTGCAGCTCAAACCGATAGTGTGCAAACATCGCCCGTTGGTTTGTCGGTAACAACCGTTCCCGTTAATGCGCAAACAGACGATATTAAAACCATTAAACCCATTATGGATGCCCCTCTTTTGTGGAGCGAAATTTTTACGTGGGTAGGCTATGGCTTGTTAGCGTTATTGTTGATTGGAGTGATTGTGATAGTGCTTCTTAAGTATGTATTTAACAAAAAAGTGCCATTCATTCAGGCAGAAGAGCAAGAAGTTATCCCACCTCATGTGCTTGCGCTAAGCAAGTTAGAAGCCATTAAAGCCGAAAAATCTTGGCAATCGGGCAATATCAAAGCCTTTTATACCGAGGTAACCGATGTGTTGCGTGTGTACATCGAAGGACGTTTTCAAATCAATGCCATGGAATTAACATCCGACGAAATTTTGGCATTGGTAAAAAAAGTGCCAGAAATGGACGAGGTTCGCCAACAATTAAAAGAATTGCTAACATTGGCAGATTATGTCAAGTTTGCCAAAATGGTGCCTCTCGAAAACGAAAACGAGCAAAGCCTACTAACGGCCTTTGATGTTGTCGATAAAACAAAACCAGTAGAAGAAGAGAATGTCTAAAGTCTAAAGTCAAAAGTCTAAAGTCGTTGAATTGTTGAATCGACTAAACGACTCACCGAATCACCAAATCACCAACAAAAAATGACCTTTGCAAATCCATATTACCTATTATTGTTGCTGCTCATCATTCCCCTTGTAGCATACTACATTTATAGGCAGCATACCTTAACGGCAGAAATCAAGTTCTCGTCGTTACAAGCTTTTTCGTCCGTAAAGAAAAACTACAAACACTACCTACGCCATTTGCCTTTTGTGTTGCACCTGTTGGCTATGGCAGCTTTGATTGTAGCGTTGGCACGTCCACAAAAAAGCGATAGTTGGAGCAATAAAACCACCGAAGGCATCGATATTGTCATGGCGTTGGATATTTCCAGCAGTATGTTGGCAGAAGATTTAAAACCCAATCGGTTGGATGCAGCGAAACAAGTTGCCACGCAATTTGTGATGCAACGCCCCAACGACAATGTGGGTTTGGTGGTATTTTCGGGCGAAAGTTTTACCCAATGCCCGCTTACCATGAACCACAGCGAATTGGTAAATTTGTTGCGTGGCGTTAAATGCGGCATGATAGAAGACGGTACCGCTATCGGCTCCGGATTGGCAACCGCCGTCAATCGCATCAAAGACAGCAAAGCCAAATCGAAAGTGGTTATTTTGCTAACAGACGGGTCGAACAACCGCGGACAAATTGCGCCCGTAACGGCTGGCGAAATTGCCAAAAGTTTTGGCGTGCGCGTTTATACCATTGGTGTAGGAAGTCGAGGCACGGCTCCCTATCCATTTCAAACCCCATACGGCGTTCAGTACCGCGATGTTGAGGTTGATATAGACGAAACCACCCTTCAACAAATCGCCGATATAACCGGTGGTACTTACTTTAGAGCAACCAACACCGATGCTTTGGCACAGATTTATAGTGAGATTGATCAAATGGAAAAAACCAAGATACAGGTCAATGAGTACAGCAAAAAAGAAGAATTGTACCATTGGTTTATTTTGGCTATGTTGGTTTGTTTATTGGGCGAAATGCTACTCAGACAAACCGTGTTTAAATCCATTCCTTAGTGCTGTTTATTAAATTAGAAAACCATGTTTCGATTTGCACATCCCGAATATTTATACATCTTGCTAATAGTCCCTGTATTGATAGGCATGTTTTATTACAGTGTCTATAAACGATCGCAGCGACTCAAAAAAATAGGCGACAAACAACTATTGTCGCAACTAATGCCCGAAGCCTCGCACATGCGTCCTCGTGTCAAATTTTACCTGTTGTTATCGGCTATTATCTTGTCGATATTTGCCATAGCAGGACCACAATTTGGTACCAAATTACAAAAAGTAAAACGCAGTGGGGTAGAATTGATGGTAGCAGTCGATGTGTCTAACTCGATGTTGGCGCAAGATTTAACCCCCAACCGCATGGGACGTGCCAAACAAGTTTTATCGCGCTTAATCGATCAACTACAAAACGATAAAGTAGGGTTGTTGGTATTTGCAGGCGATTCGTACGTTCAAATGCCTATGACGGCAGACGCCTCTTCTGCCAAAATGTTCTTGCAAAGCATCAACCCAGGTATGGTACCTTTGCAAGGAACAGCCATTGGCTCTGCAATTCGCATGTCGATGGGATTGTTTACGCCCGATACGCAAGCAGGCAAAAGCATTATCATCATAACCGATGGCGAAAACCACGAAGATGATGCCGTACAGATGGCAAAAACAGCATTCGAAAACGGTGTTACGGTCCATGTTTTGGGAGTGGGTACCCCACAAGGATCGCCCATACCCGTCGAAGGTACAGGTAATTTTAGACGCGACAAAGACGGCAATATTGTGGTAACCAAACTCAACGAAACCATGTGCCAAGAAATCGCCCAGGCTGGTGGAGGTATGTATGTGCGTGCCGATAATGCCGCATCTGCTGTGCGCAGTTTAAGTTCAGAATTAAACAAAATGAACAAAACTGACATCGAAGAAATGATTTATTCCGAATATAATGAGCAATATGCCGTGATAGGTTGGATAGTTTTTGTACTTTTGTTGCTCGAAGTTATTTTGTCGGAACGCAAAAATCCATTGTTCAAAAACATCAAACTTTTTTAAGATGAAAAAGCAATTATTTATCGTAATAAGTCTGTTTTTATGCGGTGGTGTGATGATGGCAAAAAATGCCAATCCCGACATACGCAGTGGTAATGCCAAATACAACGACAAAGAATATACGCAAGCCGAAATAGAATACCGCAAAGGCATTCAGGCAGACAAACAATCGGTAGAAAGTTATTATAACTTAGGCAATAGTTTGTACCAACAAGGCAAGTACAAAGAGGCTGCAGCAGAATTCGAAAAAGCAGCCAAACTAACCGATAACAAAGATAAAAAGGCATCGGCTTATCACAATTTAGGCAACTCTTTGTACAAAGCAGAAGATTTTGGCTCCAGTGTTGATGCTTATAAAAATGCGCTTAAAAATAATCCCAAAGACGAACAAACCCGTTTTAATTTGGAGTTAGCCAAACAAAAATTGCAACAGCAACAACAGCAGCAACAGCAACAACAAAATCAAGATCAAAACAAGGATCAAAACAAGGATCAAGATAAGCAGCAACAACAAGAGCAGCAAGATAAACAACAAGAGCAAGATAAGCAGGATAAGCAACAACAGCAACAACAACAGCAAAATCAAGAGGAGATGTCTCAGCAACAAGCTCAACAGATTTTGGATGCTTTCTTGCAAGACGAACAAGAAGTACAAGATAAATTAAAACAACAACAATCCGGTCAACGGAGTTTGGAAAAAGATTGGTAATATGAAGAGAATAGGGCTGATAGGAATACTTTTGTTGGGTGTAATTGCCTCACTTTGGGCAGAAGAAGTGAGTTTTACGGCTCAGGCACCCGAAAGTGTTGTGGCAGGTCAACAATTCAGGTTGGTATATACGGTTAATCAAGACGCCAAAGATTTGCGTGTAGCCGAAATGCCCGACTTTGAGGTGTTGATGGGTCCGTCTGTTTCCTCGCAACGTAGCGTGCAAATTGTGAATGGTTCTGTTACACAGTCGCGCACCATTACCCATACGTTTATTTTGATGGGTAATACACCTGGTACCTATACCATTGCTCCCGCATCTATTGTCGTTAAGAACCAAAAATATACCTCAAAGGCAGTTACAATTCAGGTTTTACCGCCCGATTCTCCTACAGCGTCTTCGTCTCAATCAAACAGAGCGAATAAAACGTCTGTAGATGATAAAAATGCATCTTCGCAAGTTAGTTTGTCGTCAAAACAGATATTTGTTAGACAAACCATTTCCAAAACAAAAGTGTATGAACAAGAGGCTGTTTTGGTGTCTTATAAGTTATACTCAAGGGTAGATATTGCTCAAATTGGCAGTGCAAAATTCCCCGAATTTAAAGATTTCTATGTACAAGAAATTAACTTAGATCCCAATCGTCCTTGGCAGATGGAACACTACGATGGGTTAAACTACAACACCATTATTTTAAAACAATATTTGTTGTTCCCCCAAAGATCGGGTACAATTACCTTAGAGGCAGGTCAAGTAGAGGCAATCGTCCGAATTGCCAACCAATCGCACTACGGAAATCCCTTTGCCGATTTCTTTAACACGTACCAAGAGGTAAAAAAAGATTTGACCATTCCTGCCACCAAATTGCAAGTAAAAGCGTTGCCCAAAGGAGCACCTGCAGGATTTAACGGGGCAGTAGGGCAATTTCAATTACAGTCCGAACTATCGTCCAATCAAATCAAAGCCAACGAGGCACTAACCCTCAAGGTACGTATCAGTGGCAAAGGCAACTTAAAATTGGTCAAAGTACCCGAAATTCAGTTCCCCGCTGATTTTGATAGCTACGACCCTAAAACCGACAACAACATCAAAGTGAGTGTGTCTGGTGTAAGTGGTAGCAAGGTGGTAGAATACGTTGCTATTCCTCGTTTTGGAGGCACTTTCCAACTGCCATCGGCAAAGTTTGTCTATTTCGATCCCGTTGCCGAACAATACAAAACCCTTAACACACAAGCCTATACCGTTCAAGTAAGCGGAAATGCAGCCGATGCAGCTACGCAAACTCCTGTTATGTCGGGCGTGCAAAAAGAGCAAGTTAAAAATTTGGGTACAGACATCCGCTTTATCCATACGGGAGGCGATGCTCATTTAGCTTATACAACCCATAGTTTTTACGGAACTTCTTTGTATTATTTGTCGTATGTACTCCCATTGGCTCTGTTCCTTGTGTTGCTTGTGTTGCTGCGCAAACAAGCCCAAGAAAATGCTAACTTGGTGCGCGTTAAAAACAAACGAGCCAATAAATTGGCACGCAAACGCCTTAAAAATGCTGCTGTCTGCATCAAACAAGGCAATAAGGCTAAATTCTACGAAGCAGCCGTGCAGGCACTTTGGGGCTATACAGCCGATAAATTGAACATTCCACTTGCCAACCTTACCAAAGACAATGTGCAAGAAGAATTGTTAAAACACGGGGCATCGCAAGAGGTAATCGATAGTTTGATTGCTACTTTGTCCGACTTAGAGTTTGCCCGTTATTCGCCTGTTGTCGATGACTCCTTGTCCATGGAAAATTGTTACAATCGTGCAGCCGATTTAATCGGAAAATTGGAAAATACGCTTAACTAATGAATATGAACAAAAAGATCTATATACTTATTGTCAGTTTATTGGCAACCACTTTTTCGCTTCGTGCAGCCTCGATGGCTCAAGCCGATAGTTTGTACATGGCAGGCGATTACCAACAAGCCATGCAATCGTATCAAACCCTTATCGACGAGGGTATGCTCTCTGCCGATTTGTATTACAATGCTGGTAATGCCTATTTTAGAAACAATCGTTTGGCAGATGCCATTATTTGTTACGAAAGAGCCTTGCGCTTGGATGCAACCCATGCCGATGCCAAACACAATTTAGCCTTTGCACAAAGCCGTACCATCGATAAAATAGATGCCATTGGTTCTATCTTTTTGGTAGATTGGTGGAAGGCTTGTTACCGATTGGCAAACCCAGATGTATGGGCATATTGCAGCATTGGCTTGTTTATTCTTTGCTTGGTTGCTATTATGCTCTTTGTATTTGGCAGAGCGATGTGGCTCCGTAAAACAGGCTTTTCGATTGCTATTCTTGCCTTTTTCTTTACCCTAATGACAGCCTGGTGCGCATCTGCTCGTTACCGCGAAATAACCGATACCTCGATTGCTATTATTTACGTGCCCACAGTAACCATCAAAAGTTCGCCCGATAACAGCGGCAACGATTTGTTTATCTTGCACGAAGGCACCAAAGTAAGCATTAAATCTACCTTGAGCGATTGGTTAGAAATCCAAACCGAAGATGGTAATACCGGATGGTTACCTGCCACTACCTTAGTTGTGCTATAAGATGTTACAAACGCTGATAGAGTGGGATAAAGCATTGCTTTTAGCCATAAACGGCTTTAATAGTCCTTTTTTCGACGAAGTAATGTTTTGTATTTCAGACCGTTTGGTCTGGATTCCCTTGTATCTATCCATGATATATGTGTTGATTCGCACGTACCGATTCAATGCCCTATATGCCTTGTTGGCGGTGGGACTGACCGTGCTGCTTGCCGACCAATTTGCCTCTGGTTTCTGCAAACCTTTCTTTGAGAGACTACGTCCTACGCACGATCCTACTATGCAACCTTTTGTACATTTGGTGCATGGTCATACCAGCAGTATGTACGGGTTTTGTTCGTCGCATGCTTCCAATACGTGTGGCATAGCCATGCTTACAGCCTTGTTGTTTCGAAACAAAGCATACAGTTGGGTAATTGGCTCGTGGGCTGCCCTAAACTGCTATTCGCGCATGTACATGGGAGTGCATTATCCTGGCGATATTTTGTGCGGAGCCTTGGCGGGCTTGTTTATAGGTTATTTGTGCTACCGATTATACCTTTGGTGTGTTACAAAAGAATTAAAAATGCCAGATTCTTCTTCTGTTTATCTTAAAAGTATTGATAAACAAAGTGTTATCGTTATTCTTTCTGTTTATTTGCTTACTTTTGCAGCTATCATAGGCTATACTTGCTACTGCCTATCTAAGTAAAACTTGCATAAATAGCGTTTTTTTGTGCAAAAATCGTCCTTTATCGGCCAAAATAATGTACTTTTGTTTCCGTAATTTTACCAAATAAATAAGTAAACATGAAAAAAGCATTTGTTTTTCCAGGTCAAGGTGCTCAGTTCTCTGGAATGGGCAAAGATATGTACGAACAATCTGCCTTGGCAAAAGAATTATTTGAAAAAGCAAACGACATTTTAGGTTTTCGCATTACCGACATTATGTTTGAAGGAAGCGACGAAGATTTGCGACAAACCAAAGTTACACAACCTGCCGTATTCTTGCATTCGGTTATTTTAGCCAAAACTTACGCTGATAAATTTACCCCCGATATGGTAGCAGGTCACTCGTTGGGCGAGTTTTCTGCCCTTGTAGCAGCTGGTGCTTTGAGTTTTGAAGATGGTTTAGTATTGGTGTCTAAACGTGCCATGGCCATGCAAAAAGCCTGCGAATTGCAACCATCTACCATGGCTGCTATTATCGGTATGGAAGATGCCAAAGTAGAAGAAATTTGTGCTTTGGTAGATGGAGTAGTGGTTCCTGCTAACTACAACTGCCCAGGTCAATTGGTTATTTCGGGTGCTATCGATGCCATTGATGCTGCTTGCGCTAAATTATCCGAAGCAGGTGCAAAACGTGCCCTAAAACTATCGGTAGGTGGCGCATTTCACTCGCCTTTGATGCAACCTGCACAAGAAGAATTGGCAGCTGCTATCGAACAAGCCCAATTTACCGCCCCCATTTGCCCCGTTTATCAAAACGTAAGCACCATAGCCGAAACCGATCCTGCGGTTATCAAGGCAAACTTGGTTAAACAACTTACCTCGCCCGTAAAATGGACACAATCAGTACAAAATATGTTAGCCGATGGTGCAGAACAATTTGTAGAAGTAGGTCCTGGTAGTGTGTTACAAGGATTGGTGAAAAAGATTCAAAAGGGTACTGCTGCCACTTCTATCCAAGAATTGTAAAAAAGTATTCTAATGGTAAATTTCTGCGTTACGCTTGTCCTCGAAATCCTCACTTACGTCAAGTAAGCTCCGGTTTCTCGGACTGCGCAAGCCTTGAACTTTACACATTAGAATCCTTTTAAATATATCAAGATACCCCGTAGGGGTTACACTTAATTGTAGGCAGGTCTTGCGTTAGCAAGGCCTGCTTTTTTGGGGCACGTATATAAAAAACGGAAAAGGCAACAAAAAAGGCACTCGCTTCATTGCGCATATTTTTGGTTACCAACGGTAACCCAGCGCCCTTCAGGGCGCCGTGCCTTTGGCACGTATATAAAAAACGGAAAAGGCAACAAAAAAGCATCGCATTAGCGATGCTTTTTTGTTGCCCCACTAGGATTCGAACCCAGACAAGCTGAACCAGAATCAGATGTGCTACCGTTACACCATAGGGCAAAAAAATACGGTGCAAGCGCACCGTATTTTTTTATATAAAACTGGTTGATTAAGCGTTAACTTTAGCCATGTGAGCGATAAGTTCCAACACTTTGTTAGAGTAACCAATTTCGTTGTCATACCAAGATACAACTTTAACGAAGCTGTCGGTCAATTGGATACCAGCTTTAGCGTCGAAGATAGAGGTACGGGTGTCACCCAAGAAGTCAGAAGAAACAACTTCTTCGTTGGTGTAACCAAGTACGCCTTTCAATTCGCCTTCAGAAGCAGCTTTCATAGCTTCGCAAATTTCTGCATAAGTAGCAGGTTTTGCCAAGTTAACGGTCAAGTCAACTACTGATACGTCCAAAGTAGGAACGCGGAATGCCATACCAGTCAATTTACCGTTCAATTCAGGAATAACTTTACCTACAGCTTTAGCAGCACCGGTAGAAGAAGGGATGATGTTGCCAGCAGCAGCACGACCACCTCTCCAGTCTTTCAATGAAGGACCGTCAACGGTTTTTTGAGTAGCGGTAGTAGCGTGTACAGTAGTCATAAGACCTTCTTTGATACCCCATTTGTCGTTCAATACTTTTGCGATAGGAGCCAAGCAGTTGGTGGTGCAAGAAGCGTTAGAAACGAATTGAGTACCTTTAACATATTTGTCGAAGTTTACACCGCAAACAAACATTGGGGTGTCGTCTTTAGAAGGAGCTGACATAACTACGTATTTAGCACCAGCTTCGATGTGAGCTTGAGCTTTGTCTTTGCTTAAGAACAAACCGGTAGATTCAACTACGTATTCAGCGCCAACTTCGTCCCATTTCAAATCAGCTGGGTTACGTTCTGCGGTGATGCGGATAGATTTACCGTTTACAATAAGTTTGCTGTTTTCAACGTCAGCTTCGATAGTGCCGTCAAATTGTCCGTGCATGGTGTCGTATTTTAGCATATAAGCCAAATAATCTACTGGGCACAAGTCGTTGATACCAACAATTTCGATGTCGTTTCTGGTTTGCGCAGCGCGGAAAACGAAACGTCCGATACGGCCAAAGCCGTTAATACCTACTTTAATCATGTTGTTAAAAAGTTTATAAAGTTTGAAAATCAGAAAATTCCAACGCAAAATTACATTTTTTTGGTGTTCTTGCCAAAAAAATGAATCTTAATTATTAACAAAGCAACAAAAAAAACGATTAAGCTACGTTTTCGATGGTGTTTTGTGTGTTTGCATCTGCGTATGCGCAGTTGCATGAGCTGCTACAACTTTCTAAAAATAAAAGAGTTACGGCAACAATTGCCCATGTAATGATTTTCTTTGTCATAGTTTTGTAATTTTGTCCTTTAAAGCGTTTGCAAATATATAATAAAATGTACAAAGTAGCAAGTTTTATTGAATTGGTGAGTCGGTGAGGCGGTGAGTCGATTAGGCATTGCGGTTTTGAACCACGGACGCACGACCGTGCGTCCCTACTGACAAGCGACGATCGACGAACGACGATCGACTTGCGACCTTCGACTTTTGACTTTTGACTTTTTTTTCTAATTTTGTCCCAACAAAATTAGAAAAAAATGCAACCCCTTGCCGAACGCCTCCGCCCAGCTACCTTAGACCAATACATCGGTCAAGAACATTTGGTAGGTCCCAATGCCATTCTTCGTAAAATGATAGAATCGGGCAATGTGGCATCGTTCATCTTGTGGGGACCTCCAGGAGTTGGTAAAACAACCCTGGCACGCATCATCGCCAATTTGTCGGATAGGCCTTTTTATGCACTCTCTGCGGTACATTCGTCGGTCAAAGATGTGCGCGAGGTAATCGAAAAAGCCGAAAAAAACAAACTTTTTACGCCCAAGCCTCCCATTCTGTTTATCGACGAAATTCATCGTTTTAGTAAATCGCAACAAGATTCTTTGCTGTCGGCGGTAGAAAAAGGAACAGTTGTGCTGATTGGGGCAACTACCGAAAATCCTTCGTTCGAGGTGATTACACCCTTGCTTTCGCGTTGTCGTGTGTATGTGTTAAAGCCTTTGGACAAAACCGACTTACTAAAACTTGTCAACTTGGCGCTAACCACCGACGAGGTGCTTAAAACCAAAAACGTTACCTTGCAAGAAACCGATGCTTTGTTGCTATATTCGGGTGGCGATGCCCGTAAACTGCTCAATGCTTTGGAAGTGCTGATTGCTACCGAAACAGCCGATAAAATTGTGCTTACCAACGATATGGTGCAAGCAAAACTGCAAGAAAACATGGCAGTTTACGACAAACAAGGCGAAATGCACTACGATATTATATCGGCGTTTATTAAATCGATACGCGGTAGCGACCCCAATGCTGCTATTTATTGGTTGGCACGCATGATAGAAGGGGGCGAAGATCCTAAATTTATTGCCCGTCGATTGATTATTTCGGCATCCGAAGATATAGGCCTGGCAAATCCCAATGCCTTGTTGCTTGCCAATGCTTGTTTTGATACGGTACATAAGATAGGATTCCCCGAAGCCCGCATTGTGTTGGCAGAAACAACGGTTTATTTGGCTACCAGTGCCAAAAGTAATTCGGCGTATTTGGCAATAGACGATGCCTTGGCAAAAGTAAAACAAACAGGAAATTTGCCTGTTCCACTGCATTTGCGCAATGCACCAACCCGTTTGATGGCAGAATTAGGTTACGGAAACACCTATAAATATCCGCACGATTATCCCGAGCATTTTACGCCTCAGCAATATTTGCCCGATGCCTTAAAAAATACGGCTTTTTGGCAACCGCAGGACAACGATGCCGAACGCAAACTAAGCGAACGCATGCGCAAATATTGGAAGAAATAAAAAAAGCGAAGTTTCGATTCATCGATTCGTCAATTAGTCGATTCATCGATTCGTCAACAAAAATCGACTCACCAAATCACCAATTATTCGGGCTACGCCCTCATGAAGTTTGGCATCGGCTCAGCATAGCCAAAGTAAACTTTGTCTCTGCATTCGCCTCGCACAAACTTTCACCGCATCACCAATAAAAAAAACATTTTGTTCATAAAAAAGAGCAAATACATTTTTTTTATCCGCCAATAAACCGTACCTTTGCCGAGATTAAATGATAGCGGATAAAGGAGAAATGAGAAATTATATCACCGCATCGCCGCATCACCGAATATCCAAATCACCGTATATAGATGATAAAACACCAAACATACAATTTCACTACCAAATGCAAATGCGTTGGTTGGTTGGGTGTTTTTTCTTTTGTATAATGCGTTAGTTATTTTTAACCGACGCATTTTTTTTGTGTATATAAATAATGTAATAAAAATAAGAGTATGAAACAGACGTTTAAGAAAGTAATTTTGTTAGGTTCTGGAGCCCTAAAAATCGGACAAGCAGGCGAGTTTGACTATTCCGGTTCGCAAGCTCTAAAAGCCATGCGCGAAGAAGGCATCGAAACCGTGTTGATTAACCCCAATATTGCTACCATTCAAACGTCCGAAGGGGTGGCTGATAAAGTATATTTCTTGCCCGTTACCCCATATTTTGTTACCGAAATTATCAAAAAAGAACGTCCTGATGGCATTTTGTTGGCATTTGGTGGTCAAACAGCCCTTAACTGTGGCACTGAGTTATACCTAAACGGCACTTTAGAAAAATACGGCGTTAGCGTGTTGGGTACATCGGTCGATGCCATTATGATTACCGAAGACCGCGATTTGTTCGTTAAAAAATTGGACGAAATCGAAGCAAAAACACCTCGCTCGCAGGCGGTAGAAGGGTTAGATGCAGCACTACAAGTAGCAGGCGATTTGGGCTATCCCGTTATGGTGCGTTCGGCTTATGCTTTGGGTGGTTTAGGCTCGGGCGTTTGTACCAACGAAAAAGAATTTGTAGAACTTTGCGAAAGCGCGTTGGCTTATTCAAAACAAATTTTGGTCGAAGAAAGCTTAAAAGGTTGGAAAGAAATTGAGTTTGAGGTTATTCGCGATAAAAACGACCACTGCTTTACCGTGGTTCCCATGGAAAACGTGGACCCATTGGGTATTCACACAGGCGAAAGTATTGTAGTATCGCCCATCATTTCGCTTCGCGACGATCAAATCAAACTTTTGCAAGATATTGCTGTTAAAGTGGTACGCCACATTGGTATCGTAGGCGAATGTAACATTCAATATGCATTCAATGCCGAAACCAACGACTACCGTATCATCGAAATCAATGCTCGTTTAAGCCGTTCGTCTGCTTTGGCATCCAAAGCTTCGGGTTATCCTTTGGCATTTGTGGCTGCTAAATTGGCGTTGGGTTATTCGTTAGACCAAATTGGCGAAATGGGCACGCCCAACTCGGCATACGTAGCCCCCAAAGTAGATTACATCATTGCCAAAATTCCTCGTTGGGACTTGGGTAAATTTGTGGGTGTAAGCCGCGAAATTGGTTCGGCCATGAAATCGGTAGGCGAAATTATGTCTATTGGTAAATCGTTCGAAGAAATCATGCAAAAAGGCCTTCGTATGATTGGTCAAGGCATGCACGGTTTTGTGGGAAATACAGGCTTAAAATTCGACGATTTGGATTATGCACTTTCGCATCCTACCGATATGCGTATCTTTGCTATTGCGCAGGCGTTCGAACAAGGATATACCGTCGATCAAATCGAAAAATTAACCAAAATCGACCCTTGGTTCTTAACAGGATTAGAAAATATCTACAAATACACCTTGGTATTGTCTTCTTACAACAAAATCGAAGACCTTCCTGCCGATGTTATCAAAGAAGCCAAACGTCTTGGTTTCTCCGACTTCCAAATTGCTCGATATGTAGAAAATCCTCAAGGCAACATGGAAGCCGAAATGTTGCGCGTACGCAAACATCGTTTGTCGTTGGATATCAAACCTTCGGTGTGCCGCATCAATACCATTGCTTCGGAACATCCCGAACTGACCAACTACCTATACATGACCTATGGCACCGACCAAAACTACACACCAGCCAAAACAGGCAAAGAGGCTATTGTTGTATTAGGCTCGGGTGCTTATCGCATTGGTTCGTCGGTAGAGTTTGACTGGTGTAGCGTAAACGCTGTGCAAACCGCTCGCAAGTTGGGTTATCAATCGGTTATGATTAACTATAACCCCGAAACCGTATCGACCGACTACGATATGTGCGACCGTTTGTATTTCGACGAATTGTCGTTTGAACGTGTTATGGACGTGCTTAATTTGGAAAACCCCAAAGGTGTTATCATCTCGATGGGTGGCCAAATTCCTAACAACTTGGCGATGAAGTTAGATCGTCAAAACGTACCTATTTTGGGTACCAAAGCACAAAACATCGACCGTGCCGAAGACCGCCACAAATTCTCGGCTATGTTGGATAGCATGGGCATTGACCAACCTCGTTGGCGCGAACTAACCAGCTTCGAAGATATTGACCAATTTATCGAAGAAGTAGGTTATCCTGTGCTTATTCGTCCTTCGTACGTGCTTTCGGGTGCTGCTATGAATGTTTGCTACGACCACGAACAAGTGCACAATTTCTTGAGCATGGCAGCTAACGTTTCTAAAGAACATCCTGTGGTTGTTTCGCAATTCTTGCAAAATGCCAAAGAAATTGAGTTTGACGCAGTTGCTAAAAACGGCGAAGTGGTAGAATATGCTATTTCGGAACACGTTGAGTTTGCAGGTGTGCACTCGGGTGACGCTACGTTGGTGTTCCCTGCGCAAAACATCTACTTCGAAACCATGCGCCGCATCAAAAAGGTATCGAAAAAAATTGCCAAAGCCTTGCAAATTACCGGTCCTTTCAACATTCAATACTTGGCTAAGAACAACGAAATCAAGGTAATTGAATGTAACTTGCGTGCTTCGCGTTCGTTCCCATTTGTATCGAAAGTGTTAAACCGCAACTTTATCGAAACTGCAACACGCATCATGTTGGATGCTCCTTATACCAAACCCGATTCTTCGGTATTTGACATCGAACGCATTGGTGTTAAGGCTTCGCAATTCTCGTTTGCTCGTTTGCACAAGGCAGACCCCATTTTGGGTGTAGATATGGCATCTACAGGCGAGGTAGGTTGTATTGGCGACGACTTTAACGAAGCGTTGTTGAGCTCTTTGATTGCTGTAGGCTGCGAAATTCCTGCTAAAAACATCATGGTATCTTCGGGCGATAGCAAATCGAAAGTAGATTTGCTCGAACCTTGCAAAGAACTTAAAGCCAACGGTTATAACATCTTTGCTACCGAAGGAACTCAAAAATTCTTGGCAGAGAATGGGGTAGAGGCTACCGTAGTAGGCTGGCCCGATGATAACAGCAGCGAATTTAAAATTACCGACATGATGGCTGGTAAGAAATTCGATTTGGTTATCAATATTCCTAAAAACCATACTCGTCGCGAACTAACCAATGGTTACAAGATTCGTCGTGCCGCTATCGACCACAACATTCCATTGCTAACCAATGCACGTTTGGCATCGGCATTTATTCACGCATTCTGTACCATTAAAGAAACCGAAATTCCAATTAAAGATTGGGCTTCATACAAAATGGACGAAGCTTAAGTATCTTTTTGAGTGATATTTGTTAAAAGAGGAGGTGACTAAAAAATGTCATCTCCTTTTTTTTGTTTAATCTCTTTTTTTTATGCTGTATTCTATATATAAATAGGTATAAATAGGACGTTGAAGAATAGAATATTTGGGCGGAAGTATGTTAAATGTTGCCCTTTGTTTATATATTTTCCTACAAAAACGTTTGCATAAAAAGAAAAAAGTTGTATTTTTGTATCATCAAATAACCATAGAAAAGGTATTATGAAAAAACTATTAGTAGCATTAGTGACCGTTTTGGGTACCTGCTTTTCGATGAGTGCGGCAAATGGAGTGTTGGCGGTTTCGCCCAGAAATCCCATGGTAGATAAACCTATTACGCTAACCTATACTCCTTCTGCACAACAACAATGGATGCAAAACGAAGATGTATTCATTTATGTATGCTTGGAGATGGACAAAAATGGCGAATGGGTAAAAGAAAAAGCCGAGTGGTCTAAATGTGATCAACCTAACTTTAAGTGGGTTAAACGTTACAATGGCGATTTGACCTATACCATATCTAATATCAAATCGTATTTTGGTTTGACGGACGATGAACTACCTCATGTATCGGGTTTGTTTGTTATTTTGAAAAACGAAAATCATCAAACAGCCGATAAATACGTAGCACTTACATCTGACAACGAGTTGGTAGAGTCGTTTAATGGTATTGTTAAGTTCCGTGTAAAAGTGCCAGAAGGTACACAAAAAGTGTACGTGGCAGGTACTTTTGGCAAAGAAGGTGATCCTTTGTATTGGAAACACGCCGATGCTTCGTTGGAGCTTACAAGAATTGATAGCGAGTATTTCGAAGGTACTTTGGCTGGCGTTCCTGCTAACTTGCACTACTTGTATGTATGGGGACCACGCAACGACCAAGCAGAATTCCGTATGGGACACCGTCCTTTGGGTTCGCGCTCGCAAGTAAACGATATTGTAGATTACTGGGGTGATATGACCTTGAACGTGACCGTACCACAAGGAACACAAGAAGTTTATGTAGCAGGTAACTTTAGCAATTGGACCTTTATTGCAATGATGGATGCTGGTAACGACACTTGGACTTACCACGTTCCTCCTACAGCATTGGATGAAAAAGGTGTAATTGAGTATAAATACTATAGCAAAGACCAAAAAGAAGCCGTAGAAAAAGGCAATGCGCTTCGTAAAGTTAAATTTGAAGGCTTTGCTACCCAATACGACGAAATTAAAGCTTGGTAATACAAGTTTACGATAAAATAGAATTTATTTATTCCTTTTATTTATTCATTAAATTTTTAAGTTATGAAAAAGATTTTACTTTTGGGAGCTATGTTAATTGGCTCTTTGTGCATGAATGCACAAACCTTGTTGGTTGCTGGTAACGGTGGCGACGACGCAACTGGCACTTGGTTAGGTGGCAAAAACTGGGATACCAATGTTGATCCTGCTGCTAACCCTAACATTATGACTGATGGTACTATTACTTTGGATGCTCCTGCCGGTACATGGGCATTTAAAGTTGTATCTGTTGACGCTGAAGGTAATGCTTCTTGGTTCGGTGTTGGTGCTGTTGATGCAGAAAACTCTTCTGAAGGTTGGACTGGTACTGATAATATTCAAGTAACTCTTCCTGCACCTGGTCAAGTGACAGTTTCTTTTGATGGTGAGTTCATTACTATTACTGGTAATTTCGGTGAATTAGTAATTGAAGCATATACCTTGGTTGGTGATGCTACCATCTTCGGTACTGGAGACGATCCAACTAACACTGCTAACGACATGGAAGACAACGGTGACGGTACTTACACCAAAGTTTACGAAAACGTACCTTTGTTGATTGGCGAATACAAATACAAAGTTGTAGGTAACCACTCATATGCTGCTTACGAATTCCCAGGTGCTTTCATGGATAAAACCATCGTTAACTTGGATGCTGATGGTCTTTACAACATTACTATTATTTTCGATACCAACGAAGCTGACGATAGCGAATACAAATTGTATGCTGAATTGGAATTCGTAGGTGAATTGACCGCTGTAGAAGACGCAATCGCTAACGACGAAGTTGTAGCTGCATTCGACTTGACTGGTAAACCAGTTGCTGCTGACGCTAAAGGTGTTGTAATCTTGCAATACGCTTCTGGCAAAGCTGCTAAAACTGTTAACTACTAATAACTAATTTTAGATAGTTACAAAGGGCTGACTTAAGGGTCAGCCCTTTTTTTGTGTTTTGTGTCTGTTTCTTTTCGTTGCAATGTTAAAAATTAGGTTGCCTTTGGTTTTGTTCGTAAAATTATTGCAAACGATTGTGCTTATTAAGAAATATTTATTTATCTTTGTTATAATTAAAAATCACATAACCTTTTTGTTTAATTTAAAATCAAGCCTATGAAAAGAAAAATTACTACATGGTCAATGATGTTAGCATTGTTGGTCACGATGTTGATGACACCCTTCTCGGCGAGTGCTAAGACACTGTATTTAGATGCAGGCGGTAGCTCTAAATGGGACCAAGGTGGAGCTTGGTTCTCTGCTTGGGTATGGGGAAGCAAATCTGGTGATGCTTGGTACAAAGCCACCAAAGGCGATGTTTATTACGAAATCGAAGTACCTGACGACGCAACTGGTATGAAATGGGTTCGTTTTAGCAAAGTCGCTACCAAAGAAAGTTGGAAACAAGCTAATGGTGATACAGATGGTTACTGGAACCAAACTGGTGACCTTACCATTGGTAAAGACAACTTGTTAACCATTAAAGGATGGGGAACAAGTCTAGGTACTGACTATGCATGGTCTACCTACACACCTCCAACTCCTGATCCAGAACCAGAACCTGAGCCAGAGCCAGAACCTGAGCCAGAACCAGACCCAGATCAACCAGTAGATCCCGATCAACCAGTTGACCCAGATCAACCAGTAGATCCCGATCAACCAGTAGATCCTGACCAACCAG
>CALDQH010000055.1 GCA_937911935.1 uncultured Bacteroidales bacterium
TCATCTTTAAATCTTCGCGAGGGTCCAAGTGCGAACCATCCTGTAATCGGAAAATTGGCTCCAGAATCTACGGTTACCGTTTTAAACATAGATGAATACGATGATGGCTGGGTGTTTGTTATGAATTCTTCTGGAGAGAAAGGTTATGTCTCTACAAAATATTTGAGTGGTAATTATCTTGAGAAGTTTTCCTCGAAGGACGAAAATCTCTCCTGGTTTGAAAAAATTTCACTATTCTTTGTAAGGTTCTTTGAACTAATTTTTAGAGCAATCGCGAGTTTGGGGTGGTTTGCTTTCTTTGTCTTTGCAATATTTCTGGCGTTGTCTTCTGGTATTATACATGTCATTTCTCGTCGTGATAGCAACTATAGTGATTGTAGGATATACTATATATTATATTTTGCGACAATCTTGCCAACAATGTGGCTGTTAATCATGTCTGCATCGAATAGCTCTACCATGACACGATACGAATGTATATTGTCCTTTATGTTCTTTATGGTATTTGCCATTCTTTCTATTTTTGGTGGTTGGGGTATTCGTGAGAGTGGTATGATTGACGGAAAGTATCATAAAAATGCCAATAGATACGTAGGACAGATATTGCAATTTCCTGCTTGGTTCTTTGTATCCCTCATGTTTTACATCACCTTTTTGGATCCAATAGTGGATTGGTCTGCTACCGCTCTTAACCACGATGGTGGCTTTTGGAGTTTTTTCCTTGGAATTGCTATTGGATTTGCTATTCTTGCTGGTGTTTTAATAGTGTGGGTAGAATATGTAGTCCCTTATGTGTTAAAGACAGCGGGTATATGGCCCATTACCATGATGACGGTTATATTGTGGTTTGCCATGGCAAAGATTGCATATAATTGGGCGTATGCAAATTATGATGGTTTAGTTTTTTGTCTATTGTTCTTCTTTGGAGGTTGCTATTTCTTTATGTTGTTAATTTTTGCTTGCGTAATACTGCATCAGACGCGTTGCCCCATGTGTCATAACTGCAATCCAGTAGAGGATGATCGTGTAGATCATGGAGTAAGGACAGAAGAATCTACCGGTTGGACTAATATACTGAATACGGACGATAATATAAAAAGAAAACATGCTTCTGCAGAAGTTATAAATGCACAAAAGCGTGTTAGAACGACAACCGTATATCATGATTGGACGTCAATACAAATGTGTCCTAATTGCGGTAAAAGGTGGAGTATAAAACACAAAGACATATTAAACAGTGAATCTGAGGATCTTGAATATAAATGGACAGAGCGATACAAGAAATCATAATTGTATGATAAACTATGTGTTAGAATTTCTTCTTGGAAGTACAGAGTACGTTCGGTACGTTGGTTATTCTAAAGATTCTACTGAATGGAAAAATTATAAGGTGGTTATTGTGCCTTCGTCCTTTCTTGAGCAGCACAAAGAGGGTAAGGTTCAAATGCCGCAACTTCCGCTCAAACAGTTGGATGGTATGCCCATTTTGTTTGGCGAACCACAGGTAAAACAAGTAGAGAACACCTTAGTGGTTTACGCAGATTTGGTGGCATCTGCGGTTTTTCTGTTGTCTCGATCCGAAGAGACTTTGGTTGCCGAAAGAGATGATCATGGTCGTTTCCAGGCTAAAAGTTCGTTGTTGTATAAGGCTGGTTGCTTGATGCGCCCTTTGGTTGATGAGTATGGTAGCTGGTTGCGTACCCAATTGCAGTCGATGGGAGTAGGTGTGCAGTTGCCTAATACATCCTTAAAAATAACCTTGACGCACGATGTGGATGAGCCGTTTGCACATCGAAGCCTTAAGTCGTTATTGGGTGGTATTATGCGTGGCGAGACAAAAACAGCGTGGCACAACTTTACCCATGCTTTGGAGCAAAATTCCTACTATACTTTTCCGTGGATTGTGTCGCAGGAGGCAAAATTGCCATTTGCTGATAAAATCTATTTTATGCGCATGCCCCTGCAGCCGTGCCAGCAGGATAAACCGTATGTGTCTTATCAAAGCAAGGATATGAGGGCTTTGGTGGCATTGCTAAAAAAAAATAAGGTGCAAATCGGGCTTCATGCCAGTTATTTTTCGGGTGAAAATCCGCAAATAATCGGGCGAGAAAAGATGGAATTAGAAACCGCTATACAGCAATCTATTACCACCAATCGTTATCATTTTTTGCGCACTTGCCTTGCCGATGATATGTCTTATTTAGCTGATGCAGGTATTAAAGATGATTATACCCTGGCTTTTGCCGATCAAGTAGGTTTTCGATTAGGTACTTGCCGACCTGTGGCTTTTATATCGCCCAAAACGCTAAAAACAAGCAATTTAACCCTTCATCCACTAACGATGATGGATGCAACTTTGTTTCGTTACATGCAGTTGTCGTTAGACGATGCTTTTAAACAAGCATGTTGTCTCATAGAAACAGTTAGGCAGTATGGGGGAGAGTTGGTGTTGCTTTGGCATAATACCATGCTGCAGCCACAGCAACCATCTTGTCTTTGTTATCAAAAAATATTGGAGTATTTGGCTTTAAATGTTGCTGAACAAGCAAAAAAAATGTAACTTTACCTCATTAACTACAAAGTCATGAAAACGTACGAAAATCATTCCTTGTTGCCTTATAATACCTTTGGGGTTGATGTAGATGCACAGTATCTTGTTGAATACGATAGCGAAGAAGAATTAGTGCAGCTATTAAGTCTCGATTTGTTGCGCGAAAATAAATTTTTGCACATAGGTGGAGGTAGTAATCTGTTGTTTATTGGCAACTACCAAGGTGTTATCCTACACTCGCACATTATGGGCATAGAAGTAAAAAAAGTAACCGATACCGATGTTTTTGTGCGTGTTGGTTCTGGTGTGGTTTGGGATGATTTTGTAGCGTATTGCGTGGCAAAAAATTACGGAGGAGTAGAAAACCTCTCGCTTATCCCAGGCGAAGTAGGAGCAACGCCCATTCAGAATATAGGAGCCTATGGCGTTGAGGTAAAGGATGTTATCTACAAAGTAGAGTGCATTGATGTGGCAAGTGGCGAAAAACGTATTTTTACCAATCCCGAGTGTAAGTTTGCCTATCGTAACAGCATTTTTAAACACGAATTAAAAGGTAAATACATTGTAACAGCTGTTTGGTTTAAATTGTCGCGTCAGCCTAAAATCAATGTAAACTATGGTAGTTTGGCAGAAGAAATCAAACAATATCCCGAACCAACCATACTCGAGGTGCGCCAAGCCGTTGTTGCTATTCGTCAACGTAAGTTGCCCGAGCCCAAGGTACTGGGCAATGCAGGTAGTTTCTTTTTAAATCCCGTTATCGATAAAAATCATTTTGAAAAACTACAACAGCAATATCCCGATATGCCTTTTTACGATTTGCACGACGGTACCTTTAAAGTGCCAGCAGGATGGCTTATCGAGCAATGCGGTTGGAAAGGTAAATCGGTAGGCAAAGTAGCCGTGCACGGCAGCCAGGCGTTGGTGCTTATCAACAAAGGTGGTGCCAATGGGTTGGATATTATCAACCTTTCTGATAGTATTCGTGCCTCGGTTCGCGAAAAATTCGAAATTGAACTAACCCCCGAAGTAAACCTAATTTTTGGCTAATTCAAACACAACTTAAAATTATAATACAATGAAGTTTTTTACAAAAATCTGTGTAGCCTTTTTATTGGCTATGAGTGCGTTCACTGTGTATGCAGAGGCAGAGCATTACGTGTATTTTGATGGAACCGAATTTACACAACCACAAGTTTGGGCTTGGGTAAGTGATAAAGTCAATTGTACCACGGCAACTGCTTGGCCTGGTGATAACATGGTAAAGAAAGATGGAATGTGGTATTGGGAAGTACCTGCTGGCAAACAAGTTCCGCTTGAAATTATTATTCACGAGGGGGATAATAAGATTGGTGGTGATGACTTGCCTTATAAAGATAAATTTATCTATCACCAAGATGGCTCGTTTTCTGATCCTGCCCTTCCTATTATAACAGCATCTCCTGCTTCTGGCAATATTTTTAAAGATGAAGTTGCGGTAACCTTGTCGGCTACACTTGATGCAACTATCTATTATACAACAGATGGCTCAACTCCAACCACTTCATCGAGCGTATATACCGAGGCGTTAATCTTTACCGAGACAACGACCTTAAAAGTGCTTGCCGTTTCTGGTGACAAACAAACGGCACAAACATATACCTACAATAAAATGCCAGAACCTGGCGAGGTTGTCCCTGGACAAAATCTTACGACAAAGTACTATACCATCAATCCCAATGGTCAAAAAGGAACTCGTAAAACCATCGATATGCAATTTGATGCGACGCTATCGTATCGTATTAAAGCCACCAAAGCATTGACAAACTGGGATGCTTCGGATGTCGTTGCCCAAGGAGTGGCACGTGATGTTTGTCAAGCTATCTATGGCAAACACGAACGTCCTATTGTTGACTCGTATGCTATTTATGCTGCTTACGACGATAAAAACTTGTATTTAGGCGTACAATTGGTATATACTGTTTGGGATTTATATGGCGATGGAAAACAACCTGTAGAATCGAAACCTTACAACATGGATGGTCGTTTGATGTGGGCGTTCGATTTAAGTCCCGTAAAACAATTTGATGGTTATATCAATGGTAAAGGTGCTATCTGGAATGGAACGACCCAACCAGGTGCTAAATTTAATAATGGTGTAGATGCAATTTGGATTGGTTCTACCCAACCTGGTGTAGGAACACCTGGCTTGTTCTTTGCAACTCCAGATGGACATGCAAGTTACGAAGGAGCCTATTGCAAGAGTCCCCGAGGTATTAAATACGGTTGCGCAGATGGTTTATTATCCTCTATCACTGCTATTTATGGCCAATCAAACTTTGAATACAATCCCGCTGCATTAAAAGGAGAAAGTGGATTTACGAATGTTAAATCGCAAACAAAAGATGCAGATCATACCTTTTATGAATGGATATTCCCACTTTCTGAATTAGGCATTACAGCCGATTATATTGAGGAATTCGGAATAGGTATCATGTTTGTTGATATATATGGTTCTAGCCCTGTGGGTGGAACTCCATACGATCCTTCGTACTTTGATAATGCGAAAAAGAAACATACGATAGACGTTTCTACCAGTAACGAAAAAGAAGACGAAGATATTATTACCTACGCTCCTGTACGTATTGGTAAATTATTGTCTGCACCAGAAGGAGGCGGTACAACGGATGTTGAAGATGTAGTAGCTGATAATGCTCCTGTAGAATACTACAACTTAATGGGTGTTAAGATTGCAGAACCTGTAAAAGGTCAAATATACATTGAGCGTCAAGGTGCTAAAGTAACCAAAAAGATTGCCTACTAAATAGACAATAAACCACAACAAAAAAGTAGCGAAGTGAAAACTTCGCTACTTTTTTTTGTTTACAATCAATTATCGACAAGTGACAGTTTTACAGTTTCAAATTATGTCCCATGCGTTCTTTTTTGGTATGCATGTAGTATTCGTTGTGTTTGTTGATACCCACTTCGATGCCTACATTCTCTACAATTTCCAAACCATATCCTTCTAAGCCAATTCGCTTAACGGGGTTGTTAGAAATTAAACGCATTTTTCTTACACCAATTTCGCGTAGAATGCTTGCGCCAACGCCATAGTCGCGTTCGTCTGGGCTAAATCCAAGTTGGATGTTGGCATCTACGGTATCAAGACCTTGTTCTTGCAACGAGTAGGCTTTGATTTTATTCATCAAACCAATGCCTCTACCTTCTTGAATAAGGTAAATAATCACGCCTTTGCCTTCTTTTTCTACCATTTCCATGGCTTTGTGCAGTTGGTCGCCACACTCACAACGTAGCGAACCAAAAATATCACCTGTAACGCAAGAAGAGTGTACCCTTACCAATACGGGTTCGTCTTCTTCCCAGGTTCCTTTTACCAATGCTACGTGTTCTAAGCCATTAGAAAGTTGGCGGAAAGGAATAATTTTGAAGTCGCCATATTTGGTAGGAAGATTAGCGGTTTCACCTTTTTCTATAATTGATTCTTGTTTAAGTCGATACGAAATCAAATCTCTAATGGTAATGATTTTGATGCCAAACTTTTCTGCGACCTTTAATAAATCGGGCATGCGTGCCATGGTGCCGTC
>CALDQH010000056.1 GCA_937911935.1 uncultured Bacteroidales bacterium
TCTTCTTGATCAAGCCCTGACCTGCACCATCGTGTGGGTGAGCCTTACCTGCGAACAAGAACTGTACTGGGTAATTAGGATTGTTTACAATCTTAGCCAAACGTTCAAGGTCGGTGAACAACAAGTGAGCACGTTTGTAAGTAGCAAAACGACGACCGAAACCAATGGTAAGAGCGTTAGGATTGATACCGTTTAATACGCTCATGGTACGAGAAGGATTGCCTTGGTTTTTCAACCAGCTTTCGGTATATTTTGCTTTGATGTAATCAATCATTTTAGCTTTCAAAGCTTTGCGGGTTTCCCAAATTTCTTCGTCAGCTACGTTGTAGATTTTTTCCCAGATGTTGGTGTTCGATTGATCACCACGGAATTCTACACCAAAGTTTTTGTCGTGCAATTTTTGCCATTCAGCAACTGCCCAAGTAGGATAGTGAACACCGTTGGTTACATAACCTACGTGCGATTCTTCGGGGAAGTAACCTTGCCAAATGTTTTTGAACATATCTTGTGATACTTTACCGTGCAACCAGCTAACGCCGTTTACTTCTTGGCAAGTATTGCAAGCAAATACAGTTACAGAGAATTTTTCGGTCAAGTCACCAGGAACTTCGCGACCCATGTTCATGAAGTCGGTCCAAGACAAACCAAGTTGGTTTGCATAGTCGTTCATATAGTGTTGGAACAAACCTTCGTCAAATTTGTCGTGACCTGCAGGAACTGGGGTGTGAGTAGTAAACAAACCAGAAACACGTACAAGTTCCATTGCTTCGTTGAACGACAAACCTTGACGCAAGTAGTCAATTAGACGTTGAACGTTCAAGAATGCAGCGTGACCTTCGTTGCAGTGGTAGATTTCTTTTTCTACGCCCAATTTTTTCAAAGCAGCGATACCACCGATACCCAACATGATTTCTTGTTTCAAGCGGTGTTCGTTATCACCACCGTAAAGTTGAGAGGTAAGAGCGCGGTCTGCTTCGTTGTTCAAGTCGGTGTCAGAGTCCAAAAGGATCAATGAGATACGACCTACGTTAACACGCCATAGGTTGCAGAAAATGTTGCGACCAGGATAAGGCAAGCTGATGGTTACTGCGTTGCCGTTTTCGTCAAGAATTTGTTCGATAGGAAGGTTTTCGAATGCTTGAGCTTCGTATTCAGCGATTTGTTCGCCGTTCATTGAAAGTTTTTGGGTAAAGTAGCCGTAGCGATACAAGAAACCGATTGCAATCATATCTACGTTGCAGTCTGAAGCTTCTTTCAAGTAGTCACCAGCCAAAACGCCCAAACCACCCGAGTAAATTTTCAAAACTTCGGTCAAACCATATTCCATGCTGAAGTAAGCAACAGAAGGAACTTTTTTGCTAGGTTTAACGTTCATGTATGCTTTGAATTTAGCATAAACATCGTTCATACGTTTCATGAACGCTTTGTTTTTAGCTAAAGCAGTGTATTCGTCAGTTTTTAGTTTTTGAAGTAATAAAACAGGGTTACCACCAACTTTAATCCACAATTCGGGATTCATTTCTTCGAAAAGGTCGGTAGCTTCGTAGTTCCAAACCCACCATAGGTTTTTAGAAAGTTCTTGTAATTTGGCAAATTCTTCGGGAACTTGGAATTTTACCGTTACAGGACGCCAATTAGGATAATTGACATTGCTAACTTGTAATTTCATAATGAGGTTATAAGATTAATAATAATTTGTTTAATATTTAATAAGGTGTATCTCATTTTTTTACGAGATAGTCGCAAAGTTAGTATTTTTATTTGATAGGGCAAGTAGATATTTTAAAAATTGTAATCAAATATTGGTGCGTTTGTTAATTTTGCGTTGAAGGTACAATTTCAAACGTTTGAAAAGAATATAAAAAAAATATCCCTTTTGCTGTTAATTTACAGGCAAAAGGGTTATTTTATTACAAAAGTGTTACAATTTGATGGTAATTCGGTGATTTGGTGATTTGGTGATTTGAGAATTATCGACTCACCGACTCACCGCATCACCGACTCACCGTCCCTGAATGCCATCGCGCTTTAAAAGGGCGTCAATAGTGGGTTCACTGCCCTTAAATGCAACGTACAGGTGTGCCGGGTGCTCGCTGCCGCCTTTGCGTAAAATGCAGTTTCTGAAACGGTTACCAATTTCGCGGCTGATACCTCCGTGGGCGCGGAACACCGCAAAGGCGTCGGCATCGAGCACCTCAGCCCACTTGTATCCGTAATAGCCAGCAGCATACCCACCCGCAAACAAGTGGGAGAATTGCGTGCTCATGCACACGCCCGCCGTGGGCTGAAAAAACGCAGTTTTTTGGCACACCGTACGTTCAAACTGCTCTACACTGCCATCAAAAGGCTCTTTTAGCGTGTGCCAAGCCATATCGATGTAACCAAAACTCAGCTGACGTATGCAGGCGTATGCGGCTAAATACGTGCGCGAGGTTTTGAGGGCATCGACCAAACTATCGGGAATAACCTCGTCTGTTTGGTAATGATGTGCCACGTGTCTTAAAAAATGCGTTTCGGTGGCAAAGTTTTCCATCAATTGCGAGGGTAGTTCTACAAAATCGCGGGGAACATTTGTGCCACTCTGGCTGGCGTATGTTACATCCGACAACAACCCATGAAGTGCGTGCCCAAATTCGTGCAAAAGCGTTAGCACCTCATCAAAGGTGAGCAACGAGGGCGCATCGGGTGTAGAAGGCGTAAAATTCATGACAATGGATACGTGTGGATGCACCTGCTTGCCATCGCGTCTGTATTGTTGACGGAACTCGGTCATCCATGCACCGCCGCGCTTGTTGCTGCGTGGAAAGAAATCGGCATACAGCAGTCCTAAATATTGTTGGTTTTCGTCATATACCTCGTAAACCTTAACATCGGGGTGGTATTTCTGGATCTCGTGGTTCTCTTTAAAACTCACGCCGTACAGTTCGGTAGCCAACCAATAAACACCATCTATCACGCGGTTTAATTCAAAATAGGGGCGTAGTAACTCGTCGCTAAAATGATAGGTTTCTTCTTTGTATTTTTCGGTATAATATGCCCAATCCCAGGGTTTTAATTCAAATAAACTATCGTTTTCGAGTTTTTGAGCATAGGCTGTAATTTGCTGTTTTTCTTGCAGGGCTTTGGGGTAATAAACCTCTCTTAGTTGGTCTAATAAACGATATACGCCTTCGTTATTTTGCGCCATGTTGCGTTGCAACTTGTAGCTTCCATAGTCCTCGCAATTCATTAGTTTAGCCAATGCAAGGCGGTGATTTACAATGTCTTTAACCAATTGGTTGTTGTCGTTATCGCCTCCTTGATTTCCTTTTTGGTTGTATGCCATGTACAACGTTTTGCGCAATTCGCGGTTTTGGGCATACTGCATAAAAGGCAAGTAACTGGGCATGCTTAAATCAAATACCCATCCTTCCAATCCTTTCTCGTTTGCTTTCGTTTGGGCAGCCGCCAATGCGGTTGCGGGCAAACCAGCCACATCTTGCTCTTGGGTTAAGTGCAGTTGGTAGGCGTTGGTTTCTTTGAGTACGTGCTGTCCAAATGTTAGGGTCTCTGTACTCAATTGGCTACATAGGGCAGAAAAAGCAGCCTTGTCTTGTTCATTCAGGTTGGCACCCGAACGAATAAAGGTCAAATAAGTATCTTCTAATAGTTTGCGCTTGTCGCCCGTAAGTTTATCTTTTTCTTGTTGGTAAACGGTTTTAACCCGTTCAAAAAGGGCTTTGTTTTGAAAAACCTTGTTGGATGCCTCAGATAGAATAGGCGAGTAGCGGTTGGCTATTTCGTCTAATTGATCGCATGTGGCAGCCTCGGTTAAGTTGAAAAGAACAGAGGTTACGCGATCCAAAATATCGCTTCCTTTTTCTAAGGCTTCGATGGTATTCTCAAACGTGGGAGCCTGGGGTTGCGTCGCCAAAGCCTGGATGTAATCTTCTTGTTCTTTTAAGCCTTTCTCTAAGGCTTCGGTATAATCTTCTAGTTGTATTTCGTTAAAGGGAACACTCTCAAAAGGGGTGTTATAGGGTTGCAAAAAGACATTCTGACGGCTTTCTGCTGCTTGTGCACAGTGAATCATGGCAATTAAAATTAAAATAAGTTTCATCCTTTGTTGATGCGGCTTACGTGTTCAATACCTTCGATGGCTTGTAGTTTTTCGCAGATAGCATTGATTTCGCTTGCATTTTCTACCGCAATGTTGATAACAGCTCTAAAGATGCCACCAATAGTCGAAACTTTCAGTTCGTTGATGTTGTTGTCAAATTGGTTGGATATAATCTCTATGATATCCATGAGCATGCGTTTTCTGTCCAACCCTTTTATTTCGACAAAGGCAAAGAATTCACTTTGAGGAACGTCATTCCAATGAACGGATACAATTTTAGGACCTTGTTGCGATTTGAGTCGCAAGGCTTCTTCGCAGTTTCGATGGTGTATAGAAATGGTACCATCGGCATTCCTAAAGCCAATTACCTCGTCGCCTGGAATAGCATTACAACAGGGGCATGTGTGTTGTGAACCTGCCGAAAGGATGTTTTGCGCTTCGTCCATTTGAGGACTCGCAACCAATTGTTTAAAGGTTTCTTCGTCAACTATTTTTCTGCCGTTTTTAGATGCTAACGAGAATAGTTGGTTGATGGTGATTTCTTCTTTGCCCAAGCCAATGAGCAAATCGTCTAATGTTTGATACGAGAAGTGCTGTAAAATGGTTTTTTGCACGATAGGCGATATGTACTCGCCTACAGATTGTTTCATGCCTAAGGCTTTAAAAGTATCATTTAGGATCTTTTCGCCTTTTTCTCTGAACAATTTGTTGGCTTGCTTGGATAGATGTGCCAGCTCGCGTTTGCCTCGAATGGTAGTTACGTAGTTAATCCATTCGGGTTGTGGTTGCTGTTGCTTGGATGTTAAAATTTCTACTTGGTCGCCGCTTTGCAACTCGTAGTTGAGGGGAACCAATTTGTTGTTTACTTTGGCACCAATACAATGGCGTCCGATGTCGGTGTGAATTTCGAACGCAAAATCGAGGGCAGTGGCTCCCGTTGGCATGATTTTCATTTCGCCTTTGGGTGTAAAAACAAAAATTTCGGCATCGTATAGCGTTAGCTTGAACGTGTCCAGGAATTGCATGGCATCCGAGTCGGGATGTTTGAGTAGGTCGTTGATGGTACCCAACCATTCTTCAATTTTCGATTCGCTCGAGGAGTAGTCTTTTTTGTAGTTCCAATGTGCCGCCAAGCCTTTTTCGGCAATGTCGTCCATGCGGTGGCTACGAATTTGAACTTCTATCCACAAACCATCAGGTCCCATAACGGTAACGTGCAAAGCTTCGTAGCCGTTAGATTTGGGCGTAGTAACCCAGTCTCTGGTGCGCGAGGGGTGTGGGGTATAGATTTGAGTAATCAAGTTGTAAATGCGCCAACATTCTTGTCTTTCGTCGGCACCGGGGTGGGGCTCAAATACGATGCGCGCCCCTAAAATGTCGTAAACCTCTTCGAACGGGATGTGTTTGGCTTGCATTTTGCTCCAAATGGAGTAGGCAGATTTGATGCGTTCTTTCATGACAAACTCAAATCCCATGGACAAAAGTCGGTTCATGATGGGCAGTGAGAAACGGTCGTATTGCTCCATGCGTTTGTCGCGCTCGGCAGCCAATCGGGTAGCAATAAACTCGTATTTTTCGGGGTAGTTGTATTTAAAACTCAAATCCTCCAATTCGGTTTTGATGGAGAATAATCCCAAACGGTGTGCCAGTGGAGCGTAGATGTATTCGGTTTCGCCTGCAATTTTGTATTGTTTATTGACGGGTTGCGAATCGAGTGTGCGCATGTTGTGCAGGCGGTCGGCAATCTTGATTAGCACCACGCGTATGTCTTGCGACATGGTTACAATCAAGCGACGAAAGTTTTCGGCTTGTGCCGATGCTTGCTCGCCAAAAACACCACCCGATAGTTTGGTGAGTCCACTTACAATTTGTGCTACTTTCTCGCCAAACAGATTGCTGATGTCCTCGACGGTGTATTCGGTATCCTCAACTACATCGTGTAGTAGCGCGGCACAAATAGAGGTAGAACCTAAACCAATATCTTTGCATACAATGTGTGCTACTGCAATGGGGTGCAGAATGTAAGGCTCTCCCGATTTTCGACGAATCCCATAATGCGCCTGATAAGCAAATTGGTATGCTTTGCGTATGATGTCTTCTTTCTTTCCATGTTGAGATGCCATGTAGTCCTTAAGCATGCGCTCAAAGGTTTGGTCTATCATCTCTTTTTCTTTCCGTAATACTTGCTCTTTAGACATATCGTAAAAAATGATAGTTGATAAAGGAGAAAGGAGAAATTTAAATGAATTACCTCCTTCCTTTTTTTCTAGTTTAATGAGCGTTTGTGTTTTTCTACATAGTGGAGCGCAGGAAGTAGATTTTTTTATTTAAAAGCGTTAGCAAAAGGTGCTGTTTGAGCCGGATGGCGAGTTCAGCTTTTGTAGCTTTTAAGTGAAAAAATCCCTGTGCGTAACGTGGTAGAAAAACACAAATGCGAATGCTTACCATTCTGCAAAGCGAGGCGTTTTGTACGTGTTGCTTCTGGTTTTAAAGCGGAATGTTAGCATCAATTCGTGTGTGCCCGTGTTGTATTGGTTTAAATCGGTTAGGTTGTAACTATAAGCATAGCCCAATTTAACGTAATCGGAAATATTAAACCCAATCATCGGAACTACTGCCTGTGGAGCTAATGCATCTTTCATGCGATAGGAAGCTCCAAACCAAATTGCTTTTGTGTATTCAACCAACAAGTTGATTTCTTCGTTTACCACTACATTGTCGTAATGTACCGAGGCACTTGGAATAATGTTCCAATACCTGCCCAATTCAAAGCGGTATCGGGTATAGGCGTAATAATTAACCGATGGAAATCTGACATCTTTGGGCATAAAGTAACGTTGAAGATGCGTTATCGAAGCACCGATTACCCAGTTTTTAAAGGTATATTGGATACCAAAATTAACATCGGGTGCAATTTGGGTGTCTTTTTCGTAATAACTAAGGGGATCATCCTCGTTTTCGTAAATATTGCCAGAGGCATCGTATTGGCGCATTTGTACGCCTGCTCCTACACCCAACGATAGGGTCTGGTTTTTGCCAATGCCAATGTGGTAGGCGTAGTTGATGAGTGCACCCATTGAATTGATGGGTCCGTATTTGTCGTACATAACCGATACACCAAAACCAGAATTGATAGAGGGAGCCAATACATCAAAATTAAGCAAGGCTGTGGTGGGTGCACCCTCGTAGCCCATAAATTGATGGCGTCCTAATAGGGTGATGTTGCCCATCCAGGTAGAACCTGTGGTGGCAGGGTTATAGTGCGTTTGTGTAAGCAAACTTTGATTTAGCTGAGGGTCTGTTTGGGCATAAGCCAATGCAGGCACAATGGCCAAAAGTAAACCTATTTTCTTCAGTATATTCATAGTCGTTTAATTTGAAGGTTATTTATCCGTAATGGTAAAGGTGGTACGTCTGTTTAGACGATGTTCTCCTTCGGTTACGGCTTTCTTAACAATAGGGTATCTTTTTCCATAACCTTTCCAGGTTAGGCGATTCTTAGAAATTCCAGCTCCCACTAAATAATCGACAACCGATTTGGCACGTTGCCAAGATAGTTCATCGTTGTATTCGTACGTGCCGCGCGAGTCGGTGTGCGATGCAAATTCCAATTTAAGGGTGGGGTTTGATTCCAATAGCATAACGATGCGGTCCAACGAAACTTTGGATGCCGAAGATAGTTTAGCACTGTCAAAGTTGTAGTAGATATCGTGTAATTGAATTTCGCGTTTAGAACCAATGGCTTGGTTTGTGCCCGAAGCACCCATTTGTCCACTTGCGTCGTCACTGGCAATAGAAGCCAAATCGAATTGTGTATTTTGGCTACTTTGTTCGTTATAGACAAAGGGTTTGCTGCTAATCGATAAGAAATTGGGTTTGTTTACTTTTACTTGGTATTCTTTGCCGTTTTCTAAATCGGTAAAGGTATAACGACCCGTAATGTCAGTTTTGGTTTGTTGGATAACTTGTCCGCCCGAAATCAACATCACGTCTTCGTTGATAAACGGTTCGTTGGTTTCCATGTCGTAAACTCGTCCGCTGATAGACATGGCGGTTTGCGATAGGTAAAAGTCTTGTTCAGCAGGGAAACTGCCAATCATGGTTTTCTCGGTTTTTACCATGGCTATATCCGATAAATAACCTTTGGAACTAACCAATAATTTGTAAAAGTCTCCGGCTTCTACAAAGGCGTAGTAGTAGCCATTTTCGTCGGTCTGTACGGTTTGAGAGTGCCCCATGCCGTTGATAATGATTTGCGCATCGGATAAGGGGGCTTCTGTTTTCTTGTCGTAAACATGACCCGAAACCATCATGCTGCTAAATATGCCTTTAAATTTGTAGATGTCGTCTTGCGTTTCAATTTTTCGGCTGCTAACCAAAAAGGCTTCGTCTTTTTCTTTCGATACGATTAAGTTGATGTCGTCGTACGAAGAGTTGATGGGACGATACAAATTTCTTACATCCGATATGGATGCACCATCAATTTGTGCGCTGTACAAATCGTATCCACCAAAGCCTACATGGCCATCCGAGGCAAAAACCAAGGTGCTCTCAACTACATAAGGGAAAGCCTCGTTGCCTGCTGTGTTTACCACAGCCCCAGCGTTGATGGGGGTTGGATCCCATTTTCCGTTTGCTTTCTTTTGAATGTACCAAATGTCGCTTCCGCCCATGCCACCTTCTCGGTTAGAGGTAAAGTATAAACGCTTGCCATCTGCCGAAAGGGCAGGGTGTGCAGCGTCGGTGTAGCGGTCGCCAATGTTGAGCATACCGCAACTTTTCCATTTGTTTTTGCGGTATTTGCTGTAATAAATGTAACAGTCGTTGTTTTCGTTATTGACGCATTTGGAATAATACAAGATGTTATTAACGGTATCAATGGCAAAAGTTCCCATGTTGGGCTTGCGTGTTTTTACCATGTTTTCGATGGTTCTTGCTGTTTGGTAGCCATCGTTGGCATCGCTGTAATACATGGTTGATTTAAGGCTCTTTTTATCGCTATATGTTGATGCGTAAATAATGCCACTTTTGTAATAGCCAATGCCGTATTCCATGTTAGAAGTGTTGATGCCTTCTAATCGTTCTTCGGGCGAAATGGGGTTTTGCGATTGGTGACGCATGGCAAAATCGCACGACAATTTTAAATTTTTGGTGCGTGTGTCGGTTGGTTGCAAGCGTTCGTATTCTTCGAAAGCTGCTTTTGCCAATTTGTATTTGCCTAATTTTTGGAGGTTTTTGCCATAAACCAAGTAAGCTTCTGCCTTTTGGTAACCGCTGATAATGGCATCGTTTATGTACTGAACAGCTTCTTGGGGTTGATTTAAGTAGGAGTGACATTCGCCAATTTTAAATTTGGCGTACGCTGCTCTTTCGCTGCAATTTTGTGCACTGTCTTTTTCGCCAATCGATTTTTTGTATGCCTCAATTGCACTGCTGTAGTTGTGCTGCATAAAACGTGTATCCCCGGCTGTGTTGCCAGCCCATGCGTGGAGGGCAAAACAGAGTCCTAAACAAGCAGTAATAATAAGTGATGTGTGTTTTTTCATGGTCTCAGTTTTATCGGGTTATCGTTGCAATGTTACTGTAAGTTTGTGTTGGTAGGTTTCTCCGTTTGCGTCGGTACTTTCTACCACGTATAGATAAATGCCTTGTTCGGCTGCTTTGCCATTGATGGTTCCGTCCCATCCTTCTGTTCCTTTGTAGGCGATGTTGCCACTGCGGTCAAACACGGTAATGGCATAGTCGGCAAGCAATACATCGTTCACACCATCTCCGTTGGGTGTAAAGATATTGGGGAATAGTTCGCTGGTAATGGATAGCAGTTGCTTGTCGGTCCAACTACAACCGTTTTTATCCACAAAGTTCATGATAAATTCGTTGTTCGATGTGCCTTGTGGGAATTTTTTGGTTTTAAATAGGTTGGCTTGTTCGGTAGCGGTAATTGCTTGGCCGTTTACCAACAAGAAATAAGCCACAAAGCCTTCGTTTCCAGTAATGGTTACGTATCTACCACTAACCATGGGGTCTGGAATATCAATGCTCATGCCGTAATCGGGCTCTGGATATACCACGATTCCTGTTTCTTGAATATCTTTTTCGGGTATGCTGGCGCAATAAGCATCTTTAAGCGAAAGCAGGGTGTAAATGGTGTCCTTTTCGGGAGTAACTTCTTGCCAACGAGTAGCATCCATTATGGTGTACTCGTTTCCGTCTGGCAATTGGTATTGGAAAGGAGCCGTGCCCTTGAATGTAATGCCTAAATTAGCAGATTGGTTTTGGCACAAATAATCTTTGTTTGTTTCCAAAATAGCAGTAGGACGATTGCGTACCGTTATTTTTACCTCGTTCGATGCTGAGGTGCCGCAACGATTCGTAACGGATAGTTGTAGCAAACGACCATTTTCGGCGGCAATAAATGTGTGTTTTAAGTCTTTTTCGGTTCCAATTTCGACGCCGCCCAATGTCCAGTTATATTTGGTAATGGCAGGGGTAGCGGTAATGGTAGGCGAAAGGGGATATTCGCTTTCGTCGCAGAAATTGGCAATGTCGTTGATTTGTACTTGTGGCAAACTGCCCGTCACTTCTACGGTAAAGGTCATGGTTTCTCCAAATTGACATTCTCCTTGGTAAAAACGGATGCTATAAGCTCCAGCGGCTAATCCTGATACCGTAATTTTGTCGTTGCAATCAAAACCACGTTTGTCGGCTGTATAATCAATTAGTTCTAATTCTTTGGTTATCTCGTGACAACCTTCGGCCCATAGCGTGTCTTTGTAGGTCACTTTGTTGACAACAGGATTTCCCTCTTTATCTACACCAGGAATTTCTTCGGTTCTGTTTTTGGTAAGTACAGGATGAAATTTGTTGGTGTATTTTAGGTTGGGGGTGATGATTTCTTGCTGACGGCTGATGTCAAACAAACGTACGCTGTAGTAGCGAGCAGTGTCCGATGGAGCAACGCTTTGTTCTCTTCCGACAATGGTAAAGGTTACCGATGCTGTTTTGTCTTCTTTGCAAGTAACGGTTGCTGCAGGTAATTTTGTCAGTGGGTCGATGCTTAATTTTTCGGATTCGGTAATGGTAAGCAATTCGGCTGGCAAGCAAACACAACCATTGGCATCGATTACTTTGGCGCTGTAAATGCCTTTGGGTAATCCTTCGAACAAGCCTGTAGCGTTGTGGTCGCTGTATGGAGTGTCAACTCCTTCGATGTAATACGTGTAAGGGGCAGTTCCGCCTGTTGCTGTGCCAAATATTTTGCCACTTGTTTGCCCGTTGCAGCTGATGCTGTTGGCATAAGGCAAGTATCCTAATGTGTCGGCTGGTTGAGTAAGGGTTTCTTCTAACCACAACGAGCAGCCGTTTTTATCATTTACTTGGATGTAATATTTGGTTGCACTAAGTCCGATAAGTGAGATGTCTGTGCCGCTAATGGATGTGGTAGAAGCCTGAATGGAATCAGGATTGCCATATTCGGTATAAGCTGCCACGTGGTAGGGGGCTGTGCCTCCTGTAATGAGTAATTTAATGCTACCACTTTTTTCTCCTTTGCATTTTACGTTGTTTTTTTCTACGATGGTGGTGGCCAATCGTTCGGGAGCCTCTATGTTAAAATTAAAGCCTACGGAACATCCGCCTTTGTCCATAATGGTGCCTACGTAAGTTCCTTGTGGCAGTTGTTTTATCGTGATAGAGGTTGTGTTTAAGTTGGTTACAAATAGAATGCTATCAGATACAAATACTTGGTTGTTGCGAGTAAGCATTACTTTGTAGGTCGTTTCGGTAGAAAACGGTGTGCCTCCTTGTACTTGCATGCGAGCGATACCATCGTTGCTTTCGTAGCAGGAAGCGGCAGTGGTAATAGGCTCTTGAAGCAATGTGAGGACTTCGTTTTTGATCACAACACTGTTGGTGGGCGATTGGACGGTGTTTCCTTCTGCATCGCGAACGTAAACGGTGTATGTGCCATACGATAAACTGGTAAAAGTGGGAGAGGTTTGTGTGGTAGTAAAGCCATCTAACGAATATTCGTAAGGTAAAACTCCTCCTTGGGCTTGAACGGTAATGGTTCCATTTTTGCAAAAATCTTCGGTGGTGGCAATCTGATCAATCTGAATAGCCCACAACAGCGAAGAAAGGAATGCTGCGACGATGGATAGGGTGATTTTTAGTTTCATGTGTTTGATTTGTGGTCTCGGTTTGAATAAAAAATGCGAAGCGTTTTAGTACGCTTCGCACAAAGATAATAAAAACAAATGAAAATTGGAATTTTAGGCATAAAAAACGTTTGCATTACGCCTAAAATCGTTAGCGATTCTTTTTTCTTCTTATCAAATACGAGATTAGTTTGTAGCCGATACGGAAAAAAGTAAAGGGGTTGTTCCGTAGGGTAACAAGCGAAAATAAATGTCCAATTCCGTTGCTAATAAGTCGGGTTGGAGATAAGAATTGCATCGTTTCAGTTTTGCTTTGGGCGTATTGTTGTAAGACAATATGCTCTTGGCGTTGAATGGCCAGTTTAAGTCGTTGTTTTTCTTGCAACAACTCATTCATGTTGGTAATGGGAGTACGCGATGCCATAATCATACCTCCTTTTTTAGATCGCTATCGTTGTCACTGTACAAGATTTTGCTAAAACTGCTGATGAGCGGATGCAAAAACCATTGTTTGCGAAATACGATGACTAAGACAAGCAAAATTAGATGAATGCCTAATACAATACACAAACCCGGTATAAAGCTTCCAAAAATAGTTTTTAGCCAAAAAAGAAGCAGGGCAGAAAGGTAGGTAAATATAATGATGCCCAACAGCAATGCTACAATTATGGTTAAAAGGATGGAAGCAATTTGCGAGGTTTTTTCGAGCAATTCTACACGCATCAAATCGTACCTTAATTGTAGGTACTTTTTGGCGTCATCCCATAATTTTTGGTATGATTCGTTCATGGATGTTTTATAAAATATCGTCTTCTTCGATTACTTCTTGAACCGCTAATTCAACATCTTTGTTGGTAGCGTATTCGTCCAATTTGGATAATACTTTATTAACAAGAGCTTCCCAACCTTCTTTGCTAATACCCTTTTCTTTTAATTTTAACTCAATTTGTTTTTTGAGTTCTTCTCCTTTTAGGGCGATGTTTGCGCGTAATTCTTTTCCGCTAGTGGGAGCTACTAAAAGAGCTACTGCTGCACCTACGGCGGCTCCGCCTAAGAATGCCAAAATGGTTTTTGCGTTCATGGTATTTTGTTTATGTGGTTAATATTAAATTTCAAAACCTACCGATATGGTTGGAATGGCGTCGGCAAACCAAGCGTCGTTAAGACTGTCGTAAAGGTGCCAACCCGCCATTACGTACAAACTACTGCGCGAGCCAACGGCTTGTCTAATACCAATGCCTGCATCAAAATAGTTGGTTTCGCGTGGAGTGTAATAGCCCCATTGGTATTCGTATTGGTAGGCTATTGCCATAAAGATGTTGGTTCGGTACGAGGTTTGACGTTTTAATCGTATAAAATCAAAGCGGGTGCCAATGCGTACACCTACGGTATGCTCCGAATAGGAGCCGTCGTAATCGCCGTTGTACGAATATTTGGGTGCAACGCTAATTTGCCAAGGCTCAAAAAGTTGATAACCTACCTCGGGCATTATCATAACATGAAATTCGTATTTGTTTAGGGTAAAGCCAAAACCTCCACCATAGGTAATTTTATCTTTTGTCCAAAATTTGTTCTTTTTGGGAGTAGTAGTGACCTGCTTTTCTTGCTGAGGGGCTTCTTTAACCACTACATAGCGTTGGTTATTGACAACAATGGTATCGTTTTGGGCGTACACGATGCACGTTAAAAGTGCGAGTGCAATGATTGTAAAGATTCGTTTCATGCTATTCTTGTTTTTCGCAAATTTAATAAAAACTTCAAAAAATACAACTTGTAATGTATTTTTTTTACGGTAAACCCGTATCTTTGTACGTTGCTTGTCGCTTGTTGCTAGCAATGTTAAATCGTTAAATCGTTAAATCGCAGAATCGTTAATTCGACTAAACGACTCAACGACTAAACAAATCACCAAATCACCGAATCACCGAATCACCGAATCACCAATATATGTCAGACACAGTTAAACAATTCTCCGTTCGCGTATTAGAAGACGCACCTTTGATGGAATTTTTATCCCAACGATTAAAAGATTACAGTCGTTCGGGGCTTAAATCTTTGCTTGCGCATCGACAATTGTGGTTAAATGGTGAATTGATGCTTACGCGTCATGACCATCCGCTAAAAGCAGGCGATCGCATCGATATTCGTTCTTCTAAAACCATGCGTCGAAACAAAAAGTTGGAGCATCCACAAATCAAAGTCGTCTTTGAGGACGATTCGATTATGGTGGTGTATAAAAACGAAGGTTTTTTAACGGTAGGAACCGATCGCGAAAAAACACAAACAGTATATCACGTCCTCAATCAATACATGAAATCGTTTGGTCAGGACAGACGTATCTTTGTGGTGCATCGATTGGATAGAGAGACCTCTGGTTTATTGGTTTTTGCCAAAAGTAAAGAAGTGCAAGAAACCCTACAAAACAACTGGGAAAAATACATGATTGAGCGTTGTTATACCGCCATTGTAAAAGGAACTATGCCCGAGCAAGAAGGTATGATCAAAGCTTACTTGTGGGAAGATAAACAATTGCGCATGCATGCTTCGGCAGAAGACAACGGCGGACAATATGCCGAAACGGCTTATAAAGTATTGGCAGAAAAATCGCCCTTCTCGATGGTGCAATTGTGGCTTAAAACAGGCCGCAAGAACCAAATTAGGGTGCATTTGCAAAGTGTGGGTTGTCCCATCGTAGGCGATAAAAAATACGGAGGTCCAGCAAGCCCTGTTAAACGCGTTTGTTTACATGCTGGTTTGTTGGTTTTTAAACATCCGGTAACGGGGCAAAAAATGACTTTCGAATCGCCTATTCCATCATCGTTTAATCGTTTAGTAAAAAGAAGATGAAAAGAATTGTTTCTATCGCATTTATGATGCTATCGCTTGTGGTAGTATGTCAAGCCGTTGAGCATCGCGTGGTTAAATATGCCAATGGAGTAACCCGATATGAGGGAGATTTTCAGGATGGAAAGCCCATCGGAGAGGTAAAAAGATACCACGAAAATGGTAGGTTGAGTTGTGTGCAAACTTTTGACGAAGAAGGCAATTCGCAGGTTATTTTTTATGCAGGATCGGGCGATTTGTTGGCAAAAGGTCAATATGTAGGCAAGCATCGCGAAGGTGAATGGAAATTTTACGGAGAAGGTGAGTATTTGTTTATGGTAGAGCATTACGATAGGGGTATGCGTGTTGGTGAAACCCTTATCTATAACAAAGTAGGAAAAGTGATGCAGCGTGTTCCGTATGTGGATGGCAAAATAGATGGTGAACGCATTCACTATTACCCTTACGGCAATGTATTGGCAAAATACAGTTATAAACAAGGTGTTTTAGATGGCCCTTATAGCTATTTTTACGAAACAGGACAACTCAACGAAGAAGGTTCTTATTTGAACGGGAAACCACACGGTATTTGGCGTAGTTATGCCGAGGATGGTACTTTCGAAGAAGTAGAATTTATCGAAGGTAAACCTGCGCATCCCGAAGAATACAACAAGGCTTTCCAAGAAAAGTTGGATCGTTACGAAATCGACACCAATATCAAAGATCCTCAAGATTATATCAATAATCCCATTGATTATTTTGCATTGTAGTAATGGATGTGGCTCCTTTAGGCTTGTATGAACTAAACGAAAGCGTGTCAGATTGTTTGTCGCAGCAATTTGCAGACCCGGTGTGGGTGGTGGCAGAGGTGATTAGCCTTAGCGAAAACAGAACAGGACACTGCTATTTGGAGTTGATAGAGAAACAAGAAGATGGCGCCATTATTGCTAGAGCAAAAGCTACTATTTGGGCTTCGCTTTACCGACAGATAAAGCCCTATTTTATACAAGCAACAGGTACGCCCCTTTCGGTGGGTATGATGGTGGCTTTGCAAGTTGAGGTAGTGTTTCATCCAAATTATGGATATAGCCTTAATGTAAAAGACATCAACCCCGAATTTACCCTTGGAAATAGGTTGTTGCAACGCAATAAAACCATACAGCGCTTGCACGACGAGGGTGTTTTTGGCATGAATAAGGAGTTACCTTTGCCAGCATTGCCATATCGATTAGCTGTTGTGTCGGCTCAAACGGCTGCTGGTTATGGCGATTTTATGAACGAACTTAGCCGTAATCCTTGGGGATTTGACTTTCGGGCAACCTTGTTCCCTGCTTTGATGCAGGGAGATGTGGCAGAGGCGTCTATTATGCGGGCCTTGCATCAAATAGCCGAACAAGCCGATTTGTTTGATGCAGTAGTTGTGATACGCGGAGGAGGTTCTATTGCCGATTTGTCTTGCTTTGATGGCTACGAATTAGCTTATTTGGTAACGCAAATGCCTTTGCCTGTGGTTGTGGGCATTGGGCACGATAGGGATGTGTCGGTGTTGGATATGGTGGCCTCGGTGTCGCTCAAAACACCTACCGCTGTGGCACAATACTTGCTGCAAAAAAGAGTAGATGCATGCCAACGTGTGTTGGATTTGCAAGAACGTCTTGCCAAGAGTGTCGAACAAATTCTAACGAGACAGTCGCAACGCTTGCAGACGATTGAATCTTTGCTGCCCGTGTGTGCTGGTAGGCTTTTGGAACGAAAAGAAAATAAACTGCGTTTGTTGGAGCGCTCCGTAGAACTTCTTTCGCCCATAAATGTTCTCAGAAAAGGATATACGATGACCTTAAAAAATGGCGAGGTGGCTTTCTTGAGCGATTTGCAAAAAGGCGACGAAATAACCACTGTCTATCACAACGGAAGCGTGAAATCAATCGTCGAATAACTAACTCACCGAATAACCAACTCACTATAAATCATGACTTTTGAACAAGCTATACAACAATTAGAAAACCTCACTGCCAAATTAGAAAGAGGAGAAGTTGATTTGGCGCAACTCAGTGCCGAAATGAAACAAGCGCAACAGCTTATTACATTTTGTAAAGAACAGTTGGCAGTGGTTAAAACCGAAGTAGAAAAACTAACAGAGTAATAGTTCTTTTTGCTTGTTGTGAATGAGAACGAGGATTTTGCTTGGCAGAAGCCTCGTTTTTTTTGTTTTTTTATAGGGATTTCAAGTAGTTATGTTTTAAAATAATTCTATTTTTGTAGGTTATTTACGAATTTATAATGGTATGAAAACTATTCGCTTGTGGGTAACGGCCTTTGTGTTGGCTTTTGTATGTATAGCCACGCACGCCAAACCCAAAACAGAACGTCTGAATATCGAATCGGTGTCACAGACATGGAATCAAACGCTCGATTCACTTTTCTTGTATCAGCAACCTTTGCAACAGCAATGGTGGTTGCGTTTTAACGATGCAAAACTAAACGAATTGGTCGAAACAGTTTTGCAAACCAACTACGACTTAAAGCAGGCTGCTTATCGTGTCGATCAAGCGAAAGCGGCGATGCGTGTAGCACAAGGTGGATTTTATCCCACCATCAACGTGAATGCTGGTTACAATTACAATCAAAATGTAACAGTTCCAGGTAATATCTCGCAAATAGGTTCGTTGGGAGTTGATGCAAAGTGGGAAATTGATATTATTGGTGCCGTTCGTAATCGTGCCAAATCGCAAAAAGCTGCCTATTTAGCTTCGCAAGAAGAATACGACGGAGTAATGACAGCCTTGGTGGCGCAAACGGTACAAACATACGTGCAATTACGTACCTCGCAATGGCGTTTGCAAGTAATTGAAAGCAACTTGGAAAGCCAAAAAGAGACCATGGAGATTACCGAGGCTCGATTCAATGCAGGCTTGGCATCGGCGTTGGATGTGGCACAAGCAAAATCGATTTACTACGCTACTCAGTCGCAAGTTCCTGCTATGGAGAGCCAGGTATCTGCTTATATCAACCAAATGGGCATTTTGTTGGGACAAGTTCCTTGGAGCGTAGAAGAAGAAATGGCGTTGCCTGAAGGTCAAACCGAACTTTCGCCCAATATGGTGGTTTCGGTGGGTATTCCTGCAGAGGTGTTGCGTCAGCGTCCCGATGTGCGTGCTGCCGAAAAAAACATCGATGCAAAAGCGGCGATGGTAGGAGCGCGTGTGGCAGATTGGTTACCTCGCTTCTTTGTAACAGGACAGTTTGGTTATGCATCGGAAAATTTCCAAGACTTGTTTAATAATAATAACATGTACTGGCAAGTGGCTCCTTCGGTGCAATGGAATATTTTTTCGGGAACAACCTTGAGTGGAAATGTTCAGGCTGCCAAGGCAGGTTTAGAAGAAGCCATCAATAATTACAACAATACAGTGCTAACTGCATTACAAGAGGTGGATGATGCCATGACGCATTACCGTCACGCATCTGCCGAGGTGGTAGCCATGCAAAAGGCGTTTGATCAAGCCGAAATTACCAATCAGTTGGCTATCGACTTGTACAAAAAAGGGCTTATCGATTTTCAAAATGTATTGGATGCGCAACGTTCTTTGTTGCAGTACGAAGATAATTTGGTAGTAGCAAAATCGTCTGTTTCTTTGTCGTTGGTACAATTGTACCGCGCATTGGGTGGCGAATGGAATAACGAACAATAAAAACACAAGATATGAAAAAAGTACAATTTATGATGCTTTTGACCATGGCTACTTTGTTGTGGTCTTGTTCTTCGGAGAACAATCAAGTAAAACAATTGCCTCCTGCACAATACTCGGTGGCGCATCCTACGGTGCGTGATATTCAATATCAATTGGAATTTCCAGGTTATTTGCAATCGGAATTGGTGGTTGATTTGTTGAGCCGTGTAGAAGGATATTTGGTTGATGTTCGTTTTCAGGCAGGTAAAAATGTAGCTAAAGGCGATACCTTGTTTATCATTGAACCTCGCAACTACAAAAACAAAGTGCAACAAGCCGAGGCGCAATTGCTTACATCAAGAGCCAATTTAGCTTTGGCAGAAACCACCTTGGCACGTATGCAAGATGCTTATAAAAGCAATGCTGTGAGCGAAATTGATGTTATTCAAGCCACTACCAATGTTGATCAGTGCAAGGCTGCTGTACAATCGGCTCAAGCGCAATTAGAAACAGCACAAACCAATTTGTCGTACTGCTACATTTTGGCACCCGAATCGGGTAGGGTAACGCGCAGTTTGGTGGACGAAGGCAATTATATCTCGCCTCATACCCAATTGGCTACATTCTACAAAGACAATCAGATGTATGTATATTTCTCGATTGAGGCATCAAAACTTATTTGGGCACAAAACGAAGCCAAAAAATCCGATTCGCAAGTTAAGAAAGCAGGCGAACCTTTTAGTTCGGTAGAGGTAAAACTAACCGATTCGCAAGGCAATGCCAAATACTATGCTGGTAAGTTGGATTATTTGTCGCCTTCGGCAGATATATCGACTGGTACTGTAGATATGCGTGCTGTACTTAAAAACGACAAACGCGAATTGAACAACGGCGTGTATGTAAAAGTTACATTCCCTTATAAAGATGTAAAAGATGCGGTATTGATTCCCGAATCGTCTATTGGTACCGATCAATCGGGTCGTTATATTTATGTAGTCGAAAACGATACCGTACGCTATCGTTCTGTGCAAGTAGGTCAGTTACAACGCGATAACATGCGCGAAATTGTAAAAGGACTTTCGTCGGACGAATATTACATTACCAAGGCTTTGACACGTGTGCGCAACGGACAAGTAATCAGCCCTGTGGTTGAGGAGCCCGATACCACAGCTGTTATTAAATAAAAGGAGGTAAAGATGTCTAAATTTTTTATCAATCGTCCCATTTTTGCCTTTGTTATCTCGTTGTTGATAATCTTGGCGGGTGCGGTAACGTTGTTTGGCTTGCCCATCTCGTTGTATCCCGATATTACGCCCCCAACAGTGCAGGTAACAGCTTATTATCCTGGTGCTAATGCCGAAGTAATCTCGCAAACTGTAGCTGCCCCCATCGAAGACAAAGTGAATGGGGTAGAAAATATGCTTTACATGACCTCTACTTCGTCGTCGGCTGGTGTTTATACCCTTACCGTTACGTTCGAGGTGGGTACGGATATCGACATGGCAACCGTATTGGTGCAAAACCGTGTCAATCAAGCCACGTCTAGTTTGCCTAACGAAGTGACCCGTATGGGGGTTGTAACCGAAAAGAAATCAAGTAGTATCTTGGTGATGGTGGGTTTAACATCCGATAACCCCGAGTTATACAACAACGTCTATTTGAGCAACTATGCCACCTTAAACATTGTGGACGAGTTGAAACGTATTGAGGGGGTAGGTTCGGTATCAACGTTTGGTGCAGATGTTTATAGCATGCGTATGTGGTTGGATCCAGAGGTGTTGCGTATTCGTAATCTAACGCCTAACGATGTTTTGGCTGCCATTCAAGAACAGAACATTCAAGTGTCAGCTGGTAAAGTTGGCGAACTTCCAACATCGCACAGCGAGGCATTTCAATATACCTTAGACGTAAAAGGTCGTTTAACCTCGGTCGAAGAGTTTGAGAACATCATTATTCGTTATGCTGACGGAGGAAAAGTATTGCGTTTAAAAGACGTGGCAACCATCGAGTTGGGTAGTAAGACTTATACCACCGATAGTAAAATCAATCACCAACAATCTGCGTCTATTTGTGTTTATCAGTTGCCAGGTTCTAATTCGCTTCAGGTAGCCGCCGATGTGCATGCTAAAATAGAAGAGCTCTCTAAAAATATGCCCGAAGGCGTGCATGCAGATGTAACCTTGGATACCACTAAATTTATCGAGGTGTCTATCGAAGAGGTTTACCATACGCTTTTTGAAGCTTTTGTGTTGGTAATCATCGTGATTTTGTTGTTCTTGCAAGATTTCCGATCAACCCTAATTCCTGCTCTTACTATTCCCGTTTCGCTTATTGGTACATTTGCGGTGATGAGCATCATGGGATTCTCTATCAATACCCTAACCTTGTTTGGTCTTATTTTGGCTATTGGTATTGTGGTGGACGATGCCATTCTGGTAGTAGAAAATACGGCACGGCACATGGAAGAAAACCATTTGTCGCCACGCGAGGCTACCATCAAAGCCATGGAGGAAATTACAGGACCTATTATTGGTACCGTATTGGTATTGTTGGCCGTATTTGTGCCTACTGCCTTTATGGGTGGCATTACGGGCGAGATGTACAAACAATTTGCTGTGACCATTGCCGTTTCTACAGCATTTAGTGGTTTGAACGCGTTGACCTTGAGTCCTGCGCTTTGTTCGCTTATCTTAAAACCCAAGACCTCTCAAAGCAATTTCTTTGTTTATAAATACTTTAACAAAGCCTTCGATAAATTGCAAGGGGGATACACCTCGGTTATCAAAACCTTCTTGCGTAAATCGGGTGTTATTTTGGCTACTTTCTTGGTGTTATTGGCATTGGTAGCCTTTGGATTTAAAAAATTGCCATCGGCATTTATTCCTACCGAGGACCAAGGCTATTTTATGATTTCGTGTCAGTTGCAAGACGGAGCGTCACTGTCGGAGACCATGGACGTAATGGACCGTGCCGTTAGTATTTTGGATTCCATTCCAGGTGTAAAATCCAGTGTCGCTATTTCGGGTATGTCAATGGCAGAAGGTGCGCAAATTTCCAGCAAAGGCACCATGTTCGTTATCTTGGATGATTGGGAAGAACGTACCGACCAAGCACAAAGCATCGGTGCTATCATTCAGCGATTTAACAAAGAAGCATCGGCAACAATAGAGGATGCTGTGCTGTATGCCTTCCCCATGCCTGCTATCCAAGGTTTAGGAACTTCGGGTGGTTTTGAATGTTACGTACAAGACAAAGGAAGTTTGGGCGTGTTGGAGTTGCAACGTACTGCCGAAGATTTGGCGGCGCAAGCTAATTTGCAAGCTCCTTTAAAACAAGTGCGTTCCTCGTTCAAGGCTACCGTTCCTCAGGTGTTCTTGCATATCGACCGCGAACAAGTCAAACAATACAAATTGGCCATTAACGATGTGTTTTCTACGTTATCTGCCTATTTGGGTTCTTCTTATGCCAACGACTTTGTGCTCTTTGGTAAAGTATATCAAGTAAAAATACAAGCCGAAAGCCAAGATCGTTCGGTTATCGAGGATGTGCTCAAATTAAGTGTACGCAACAAAGAAGGCAAGATGGTACCTATGGGTGCGTTTACAACCATCGAACATCGTTTAGGAACAGAGGTAATTGCTCGTTACAACATGTATCCTGCAGCTTACGTTTCGGGCGATGCTGCGGCAGGTTATAGTTCGGGTCAGGCACAAGCTGCCATGGCACAACTTGCCCAAGAAAGTATGCCCAACAGTTTTGGTTTTGAATGGACCTCTATGGCATATCAAGAACAACAAGCAGGTTCATCTACCGTTATTATCTTTGCTTTGGCATTGGTGGTTGTACTTATGGTGTTGGCTGCTCAATACGAAAGTGTTACCAGCCCCATGGCGGTAATTATGGCAGTACCTGTGGCATTGTTGGGTATCATTATTGCTTGCTTCATTTCGGGTCGTCCGATGGATATTTATACCCAAATCGGTATGGTGCTTATGATTGCACTTTCTGCTAAAAATGCCATTTTGATTGTAGAGTTTGCACGCGATTACCGCAAAGAAGGCAAAAGTATTTACGACTCGTGCGTAGAAGCTGGTCAGGTGCGTTTGCGCCCTATCTTGATGACTTCGTTTGCCTTTATTTTAGGGGTTGTACCTTTGGTTACTGCTACCGGAGCAGGTGCCGAAAGCCGTGTTTCGTTAGGTTTGTCTGTGTTTGCAGGTATGTTGATGTCCACCATTGTGGGTACATTGATTATTCCTAACTTCTATAAGTTCTGGCAAACCATTCAAGAAAAATACTTGGAACGTAAAAAAGATTGATGTGTGCGCTATGCTTAATCATCAGATAGAACATTTTCAGTCCATTCAAATAAGTGATTATGGTTATCCGCTCCCCGATGAGCGGATAGCTAAATATCCGTTGCCCAAGCGCGACGAATCTAAACTATTGGTTTATCAAAAAGGAGAAATATCTACCCGCGTTTTTAACCAATTGCCAACTTGCTTGCCCGAGGGTGCCTGCTTGGTATTTAACAATACCAAAGTAATTCAGGCGCGTTTGTTGTTTCAGAAACAAACAGGCAGTAAAATCGAAATATTTTGTTTGGAGCCTTTAATGCCTGCCGCCTACGATTTGATGTTTCAGCAAACCAAAACTTGTGCGTGGAAATGCATGGTAGGCAACCTAAAAAAATGGAAAGCAGGTGCGTTGCTTAAACAAATTGAGTTTAAAGGAAGTATCTTGCAGGTAGAGGCACAGCGCATAGAAACAACCGGAAATACATCGACCATTTGTTTTACCTGGAATCGAGAAGATTGTACTTTTGCCGATGTGTTGGATGCTTTTGGCGAACTGCCCATTCCACCTTATTTAAATAGACGTACCGAAGAATCGGACAAGACTACTTATCAAACGGTTTATTCCAAAATAAAGGGTTCTGTTGCGGCTCCGACAGCAGGATTGCATTTTACCGATGCAGTACTAAACAAATTAGAAGAAAAAGGGTCTAAACGTTGCGAAGTTACGTTGCACGTGGGTGCTGGCACCTTTCAACCTGTTAAAGCAGCGCAAATTGGCGGCCATGCCATGCATACCGAGGTAATAGAGGTTACGCGCCAAAGCATTGCCTTGTTGCAACAACAATTGGGTAGCATCGTTGCGGTAGGAACAACCTCGGTGCGCACCATCGAGAGCTTGTACTATTTAGGTTGTAGGGTAGCCTCTGGCAATGCCGAAATGGTGGTAGAACAATGGGAACCTTATCAGCATACGGCTGTTTTATCGGCCCACGATGCTTTGCAAGCCTTGTTGGATTATTTGGATGATAGTGGGCAAACCACTTTGCATGCCAGTACACGTATTATCATCGTGCCTGGTTATACCTTTAAGATAGTAAATGCTTTGATTACCAATTTTCATCAGCCCTACAGTACTTTGTTGCTGTTGTTAGCTGCTTTTGTAGGCGATGAATGGCATCGTATTTACGATTATGCTTTGGCAAACGATTATCGATTTTTAAGTTACGGCGATTCGTCGCTACTAATACCTTAATATTATGAAAAAAATAGCCTTTTTAATTGCTTTTGTATTGTCGGTTGTGGCGTATGCACAGACTGCTAGTATTACGGGCACGATTGCCGGTCAGCAGCTGTATAAAACCATCAATGTGGGGTTGCGCTTGCCTTCAGGTGATGTGGACTTCATCTCGGCGTATAATATTTTGCCCGATGGAAAATTTTCCATTCAACTGCCTGTGAAATCGACCGATTTGTATCACTTGGAGTTTACCAATGGTGAAGAGTTAAAAATCAGTCAGCTGGTGGTGCTATCGCCCAATGATCAGGTTGAGGTCAACTTTAGTAGCACGGAAAAAGGCCTGCGACTAACCGAAGCAAAAGGCTCTAAGGAAATGCAGTTTACACAGCGCTATTGGAATTTTTTGTATCAAACACAAGATCAGTATCTTGTACTATTTGGTGATCAGGATATTGTGCTAAATACAAAAGAAGAGCAGGAAGCTTACTATAAAAAAGCGGGTGAGTTTGAGTATATGTACGAACAAAATACGAAACGTTTGCTAACCGCTAATTCTTCTACCTTGTGTGCAGGTTTTGTTACCTTGTTTCAGTATGGTTCAAAGGCGGCCGCTAACAAAGATTTGCTTGCCATTATGATCAGTGGTTTGCAAGCTAATTTTCCAGAACACTGGGTAACCAAAGAGTTGATAGAACGCAATGAACAAGCCATTGTGGTTGGTAGTGTAGCACCCGAAATAGAGCTAACCGATGTAAATGGCAATCCGTTGAAATTGAGCGACTTGAGGGGTAAATATGTATTGGTTGACTTCTGGGCATCTTGGTGTGGACCTTGCCGTCGCGAAAGTCCTTTCTTGGTGCAAGCATACCACCAATTTAAGGATAAAAATTTTGCGATTTTGAGCGTGTCGTTAGATGCAGATAAAGCAAAATGGACAGCTGCAATTGCAGCTGATGGCATGGAGTGGCCATGGCACGTAAGTTCCCTAAAAGCGTGGAACTGTCCTGTTGCAAAACGCTACAGCATCTCAAGTATTCCTTATTCTGTGTTAGTGGATCCACAAGGCAACGTTATCGCCATCGGACTTCGTGGCGAGAATTTGCTGATTAAATTAGAACAAATCTTAGGAAAATAAAATACGGAAAGCTTCTTCGGCCTTCTTTACAGGCAACAATTGGATGTTGTATGCCTTGTGAGGAAGGCTGTTGTAGTTATATTCGGGCAAGATGATTTTTTTGAAGCCTAATTTTTCGGCTTCGGCAATGCGTTGTTCGATGCGGTTTACAGGTCTTATTTCGCCCGATAAACCAACCTCGCCCGTAAGGCATATTTGTGGGTTGATGCTGATGTCTAAATTAGCAGAAAGGATGGCAGAAATAACGGCTAAGTCGATGGCTGGGTCGTTGATGCGCAGACCGCCTGCGATGTTTAAAAACACATCTTTTTGTGCCAATTTAAAACCTGCTCGTTTTTCTAATACAGCCAGTAACATATTTAATCGGCGGGTATCAAATCCCGTGGCAGAGCGTTGAGGTGTGCCGTACGCGGCTGTTCCCGTAAGGGCTTGCACTTCTATTAAAAAAGGTCTTATGCCTTCTATGGCGCATGCCACAGCAATACCACTCATATCGTCGTGGTTGCTTAGCAACAATTCGGAGGGGTTAGAAACCTCGCGTAAACCGTTTTGTTGCATCTCAAAGATGCCCAACTCTGCGGTGTTCCCAAAACGGTTTTTTATGGCTCGCAAAATGCGGTACATGTAGTGTTGGTCTCCTTCAAATTGCAAAACCGTATCTACGATGTGTTCTAATAACTTAGGTCCTGCAATAGCTCCGTCTTTGGTAATATGACCTACTACAAAAACAGGAATGTTGTTTTCTTTGGCAAAACGCAGTAGCGATGTAGCGCATTCCCTAATTTGCGACAAACTGCCTGTAGAAGACTCGGATGTTTCGGTGCTAATGGTTTGAATGGAATCGATAACCAAAATGGAAGGTTTTACCTCTTTGGCATGTGTATAAATGCGTTCCAAAATGGTTTCGCCTAAGATGTAGCAGTTCTCGTTTTCTATGCCTATGCGGTCGGCACGTAGTTTTAGTTGGCGGGCACTTTCTTCGCCCGATACGTATAGTACTCTTTCGTTTTTAAGGCGTAGCATGGTTTGCAAAATCAACGTCGATTTGCCAATGCCAGGCTCTCCTCCAACCAGTACCAACGAACCAACCACTAAACCTCCTCCCAATACACGATTCAGTTCGCCATTTTGCATGTCGATGCGCGCATCTTGGGTGGTAGCAACTTGCGAAATAGGGGTGGGTTTGTGTGTGGCTTGTTCTGTAGGACTTAGTAGGTGCGATTTTTTTTCGTTATTTATCGAAACTTCTTCTACGCACGTGTCCCATTTGCCACACGAAGGACATTTGCCAAACCATTGCGAAGCAGAACGCCCGCAACTATTACATACAAATATGCTTTTTTGTTTGGCCATATACGTGTTAATGCGGTGATGCGGTGATACGGTGATGCGGTTGTAAAGAATCAACTCACCAACTCACCAAATCACCGAATCGCCATTATAAAAGATTGGTTTTGCTGTCGGGGTGTATGATGCAGGGTTTGAATTTCTTAGCTTCTTCGAAATCCATTTGTGCATAAGCCGTAATAATCAAAATATCACCAGGCTGAACTTTGCGAGCGGCAGCACCATTGGTGCAAATAATGCCACTGCCACGTTCTCCTTTAATGACATAAGTTTCAAAACGCTCGCCGTTGTTGTTGTTAACAACGTAAACTTTTTCGTTTTCAATAATGTTAGCAGCGTCCATTAAATCTTCGTCAATGGTAATGCTTCCAATGTAGTTTAAGTTAGCATCGGTTACGCTAACACGATGAATCTTGGATTTTAAAACTTCAATTATCATCCTTTATAGTGTATATTGTCAATTAATCTAATTTTTCCGAGGTAGATTGCAATGCATCCGACAACAAAATCGCTGTCGTTCCAATTAGAAATGGGCTGCAATGTATTGCCGTCCACAATCTCGTAGTAGTCCATTTTAAACTCCTCGTCGTGCAAAAATTGCTCGTTGACCCATTGTATAGTTTGGGCTACTGTATTTGCTTGGGCAAAGGTAGTACTTTTTGTTAATACTTGTGCAATTAAGGCAGCTTTTTTGCGTTGCTCTTCGGTAAGTAGGGTGTTGCGGCTGCTTCGTGCCAAACCGCTCTCCTCGCGAATGATGGGGCAGGCTATAATCTCTACGGGCGAGTTGAGTTGTCTAACCATTTCGCGGATAATGGCTACTTGCTGAAAGTCTTTTTCGCCAAAATAGGCTTTGTGGGGCAAAACGGCATCAAATAGTTTGCTAACAATTTGGGCAACACCGTTAAAATGCCCGGGACGGTATTTGCCTTCCATAACTGTTTCTATGCTGCCAAAATGAAATTGACGTGTATCTTCTTCGGGGTACATTTCTTGTACCGTAGGCATAAAGGCAATGTCGCAACCTGCAGCCTCGAGCATAGCTTGGTCTGCTTCTGGTGTACGTGGATAACGCTCTAAATCCGATTTGTCGTTAAATTGGGTAGGGTTGACAAACACACTTGCCACGCATAAGTCGTTTTCGCTAACACAGCGTTTGACTAACGAAATATGTCCGTCGTGTAGGGCGCCCATGGTAGGAACAAATCCTACACTTTTTACATTCTTGCTCTTGATATAAGCCTGTAAATCGGCTATTTTTTCTATGACGATCATGGTTTAAATTTTCTTTGAGCGCAAAGTTACCTAATAAATAATCAATAACTTGCATATTTACGGATTTTTTTTTATATCTTTGCAGATGAATTACTAAATGACGTCAATGGCAGCTAAAATTTTATACGTAACACAAGAAATCTTCCCTTACTTACCTGCATCCGAGATTGCTACATTGTGCAGAGAGTTGCCTCAAGCTATTCAAGAAAAAGGAAAAGAGATTCGTACTTTTATGCCTCGTTATGGTTGTGTAAACGAGCGCAGAAATCAATTGCACGAGGTTATTCGTTTGTCGGGGATGAACTTGATTATCGACGATACCGATCACCAACTTATCATTAAAGTTGCATCGATACAAGCTGCTCGCATGCAAGTTTATTTTATCGATAACGAGGAATATTTTCGTCGCAAAGCCACTGTGGTGGACGAAAATGGAGCAGAATTTGCTGACAATGACGATAGAGCCGTGTTTTTTGCCCGTGGAGTATTAGAAACGGTTAAAAAACTACGTTGGACTCCTGATATTATTCACTGCCACGGATGGATGGCAGCTGCACTCCCTATATTGGCTAAAACGGCCTACAAAGAAGATCCTTTCTTTGCCAATGCCAAAATTGTTTATTCGGTATATGACAATCCTTTCGAACAAGTATTCTCGAATCGTATAGCCGATAAAATTAAAATGGAAGGTATTTCTGATGCCGATTTACAATTGGTTGCTAATGGTGCATCTTTTGTTGACCTTAGCAAATTGGCCATTGAATATTCGGATGCCGTTATACAGGGCAGCGAATCGATTCATCCTGATGTGATGGACTATGCTAAAAAAACTCAAAAAATGTTTTTGCCATATCAGGATGCTCAAAATTATGTAACTTCGTACAACGATTTTTACGATCAAATTTTGAGTAAATAAAATAACATGAATCGCCTTTTATTCTTCACTATATCGGTTGTATTGTTGTTGTGTTCGGCTTGTGAGCCAAGCGATGCGGGTGCTGTGTTGCAGCCCGAAGAGGACAAAATGGTGGTGCAAACCGATTCTTTTTTGCTAACTACTACTACCGAATTGTTACAACATAGACATTCTGAATCAGAAAAAGTAGAACTCGGTTATTTAGTAGATCCCGTATATGGTCGTTTTAAAATGGATTTTATGTCGGAGTTTCGTTACTCACGAGATACTTTCCCCGCAACGGCTACCGATGCAACGCTCAATTTGGTGCTTTATTATCGTTCTTATTACGGCGATTCGTTGTCTGTAAACGAAGCGTTGGTCTATGCGTTGGATAAGGCATTGGATTTTGAGACAAATTATACTTCGGATGTAGCGGTTCAAGATTATTGCGACAAATCAGTTTTGCTTGGCAAAAAGGCTTATGTGCCATACGATGCCACCGTGCCTGATTCGTTGCGTAAAGCAAAAGGGTATTGCGATAAGGTTGTAATACCATTGCCCGAGTCTTACTGCAACGATTTGTTGTCGAATAGGGATTATACCAAAGGTCAAGATGCTTTCTTGGATTTTTTGAAAGGTGTTTACGTGACCAATTCTTATGGAAGCAAGGCGGTGTTGAATGTCGATTCTGTTAACTTGGAATTGAATTATCGATACGTTCCCGATGCAGAAAAGCCCGACTCGTTGGTTGCAGGCGTGCGTATTTATCCGGCTAATAAAGAAACAACCTCTATGATTCGCGTAAGCGATGTACAAGCTCCTGATGCTTTGGATACCGATAGTTTGCGCTATATCGTTTCTTCGTCTGGTTATGCTATGCGTGTAAAATTGCCTTTGCAACGTATCTATCAAACGTTACGAAAAGATAATCCTAGCGAGAAACTAAACATCAACCAAGCCTCGCTGATTGTAGAAGAGGCTATGGTTTCTGATGCTGAAAAAAGCCAGATGACGCCACCTGCTGCTTTGATATTGATACGCGAAAAGGATATCGAAAAATTCTTTACGCAAAGTAAGTATCCTGCCGATGGTATCGAAACGGTTATCGGAACTTATTTGCCCAACGAGAATCGTTATCAATTTGCCAATATGGCAGGTTATTTAGAAACGTTGATGTCTAATGCAGATGCCGATTTGCAGCAAGAAAACGATTTCTTTGTACTTCCTGTGAGTGGTGTGACAGAGGTGGCTGGAACAAAAGTTGTAGTACGTCATCTGTTCAAACCTTTTGCTGTGCGTTTGCGCAGTGAAGGTAATCAAAAATCGCCCATGCGTTTGGCGATTACTTATTCTAACCTATAGAGCTATTTTTTATGGCGTCTTGTGCGGCACATTTGTAGGCATTGATAAGGCCGCCAGTTCCCAAAAGTGTACCTCCAAAATACCTAACCACAACCACCAATACGTTGTCTAAGTTGGCTGCGTCAATTTGGCGCAAAATGGGTCTTCCTGCAGTGCCAGATGGTTCTCCGTTGTCGTTTGCACGAATATCCTGCCCCATGCGATAGGCAAAACATACGTGCTTGGCTTTGTGGTGTTCTTTTTTATATCGATTGACAATCTCTTTTACTTCTTCTTTTGAGGTGATGGGCATGGCAAAAGCCAAGAATTTACTGCCTTTTTCCTTGTAAATTCCTTCCGAAATAGATGTTAGTGTGTTCTTGCTGTCTTCTTTCATACTGCGAAGATAATACTATTCGTTTTAATTTATTTCAAAAAAATTAACGAAAACGTGTGCATTCTCGTAAAAAAAAATTATTTTTGCGCGAATAAATACAAAATCTTCAACCTTAAAATATAGTAATATGAAAAAAAGTAAACAACTACATCAGTGGTTGCGTGTTGTATGTGCCATGGGTGTCATGTTGACATTGTCCGCTACATCGTGGGCTGCCAATATGAAAAATAACCCCATTGATGCTGCCGAAACAATCGATGGCTTTGTAATCAGTGCCACCACCTTTTCGGAGGCTAACAACAGCGAAACCACCAGCAAAACTTCTTTAACTCCTTCGCAGGTATATTGGTTAAACGACGCTGCACAGTTGACTATGTCATCGTTCTATTCGGCAACAACAGGTACCAATTATGGTTCGACATCGTCGCCCAAGTACCGAATAACCAGTGGTGCAAATAGTGGATATGCAGCTAAATTAGAATCAAACAAGAACTACCTAATTTTTCATGCATCTCCCAAAGAAACAGAAATTGCGACCATAAAAGTAACGGGCTATAAACCCCACACCCCTGTTACTGTAAACTTTACCATTCAAGAATTAAGCGCATCGGGTCGTTCTCAATTGCGCTATATCGTAAATGGAGAGGGTCAGCAACAACCTATTGAATCTGCTTCGACCAATGCTTTTTCTTTTACCTATTCGAATGTTTCGGGCTCGGCATTTGAAAAAAATGAACTAACCATTTTGATTAGAACCGACAACTGGAACGAAGGTGATAATTGTGTGTATGCCATTTCTGATTTCTACGTTTACGGCGAATTGGATGCATTGACTGCAAATATTGACGTGCCAGAAGTAAAATTGGGTTCGTCTGTTCAACTATCGTTGCTTTCTAACATAGGCTTGGACCTAAGCCAAGCCAAATGGTATCACGAAACCGATCAAGGAAGTTCGTTTATTGGAACGGGTGCTAATTTGACGCACACACCCATTTTAGGTAAGAACTACTACTATGCTACCTGGGAAGGTACAGGTGTGTATTATACATCCAATCAAGTAGTAGCAACCGCTTTCTTGGGTTGTTCTTCGGAATCTAAAGTACTGTTCTTCGAAGATTTTGGCTCGTTCGATAACGAAAATGGCAGTTCTGATAATCCGTATGTGGCTTATACCTATGTAGGCTATAATGCCCCTGTAAAAGAAGGCGGAGAGTATGCTGTGTTGGCAAATGCAAGCTACGGTGGTTGTGGCAAAGATGGTAAAGAATCTGATACACCCTGCGATGATTGTAGCAGTACGGGTACGTTGAAAAATCAATTGTGGTTTAGAGATTTGCAAGACCATACCAACGATGCCGAAGGTAAATTTGGTGGTTTGTTGTTGGTCAATGCAGATGAGTCGTTGGTTTATAGTAGAGAAGTTGAGGTTTGCCCAAACACAGAAATGAGTTTTTCGGCATACTTTGCGAATGCGAGCGGTGGCGATGAAGTTTCTGTTAAATTCTTTGTAAAAGATGAAAACGGAGAAGAAATATCCTCGGCTACTTTGATAGTAGATGGTATAGATTACGACGAAGAATGGGTTAGAGGTGAAACCAAATTCAATTCTGGAACCAACCAAAAAGTTACCGTAGAAATTCACAGCTATAACGCGGCATCTACTGCAGGTAATGACTTTTTGGTAGATGATATTGCATTTACCGTATGTATTCCAGAAATTGCACTTTTGCCTACATCAAACGATGAAGGCGTGGAAATAAAAGATTTATCTGTATCTGGCAATTGTGGATCGTCCTTAACACTTACAGCATCTGCCGCAGCAGTAGAAGATGCGTTTACTAATCCTGCTTATTTGTGGTTGGTTAAATCGAATGATGCAGAAGATTTTGTGCCAGAGCGTACTTGGGATAATCTAACAGAAGTTAAAACGACACTTTCCAATATGCAAGTAAAAGTCGTGGTGGCATCGACCA
>CALDQH010000057.1 GCA_937911935.1 uncultured Bacteroidales bacterium
CTTGAACAACACCTCGTTGCAAGGGAGCGAGGTTACGTTGTTGCGCACCATTTTGATAACCGCCGATTGCACTTTGGGTGGTGGATTGAACACCGAAGGGGGAACGGTAAATAGGTACTCAATATCGTAGTAGGCCTGCAGTAGCACGCTTAAAATACCGTAGGCCTTTTTGCCGGGTTTAGAAGCCAAACGCTCTGCCACTTCTTTTTGCAACATGCCACTGATAAACGGTATTTGATCTTTGTGCTCCAATGCCTTAAAGAATATTTGGCTCGAAATGTTATAGGGATAATTGCCGATAAGCGCAAAAGACTCTCCACCAAAAATAGACGGAATATCGTAGTGCAAAAAATCGTCGGCTATGATTTTTCCTGCCAACGCCTCGAAGTTCTGGTTTAGGTACGCCACCGATTCGGTATCAATCTCGATAACACGCAAGTCTATGGGATTTCGTTGCAACAAGAACTGCGTCAGAACACCTGTTCCTGGACCTATTTCGAGCACCTTGTAAGGACCCGCATCGGGCAACGTATCAGCAATGCGACGAGCAATGCCCATATCGGTCAAAAAGTGCTGTCCTAACTGTTTTTTGGGTTTTACGTACATCGTCTAGATTTTTTGTTGTATCTTAGCGCAAAATTAGCAAATTGATTCGCATTTTAACCCACATTCTCGACTTTTTTTATCCACTCTTTAAACGTTGGATGAGTAAAGAAGTATACTACTTCTTGGCATGCGGTACCCTCAATACCTGCTGCGATTGGGTTATGTATTTTATCATCTACAATTTTATCATTCAGAAACAATTTATCGATTTAGGTTGGGTCGTTATTTCGCCCCACATATCAAGTTTGATTATTGTAACTCCCATTACGTTTATGGTGGGATTCTGCTTTTCGAAATACATTACCTTTAGGCGTTCTAAATTAGAAACCTTTCGACAAGCCTTGCGCTACGCTTCTATATTGGCCATCAACTGGATTATCACCTACCTTTTTATGAAACTATTTGTAGAAATTGTAGGCATTTATCCAACCCCCTCTAAGATGATTACGACCGTTATCACCACCTTGTTGGGCTTTGTTTTGCAAAAATACTACTCGTTTCAAAGCAATGAATCAGTTAGCGACGCAGAAAAGTTGGATTGACCGCTATTTTAACTGGATCAAGGTGGCCATTATGCTGTGTGCTTATGGTTACTTGATTTACACCTTGGTAAATTTCCAATACTACAACGAATTTGCCGATGGTTTTCGGCATATCGATGCAAACAGAATCATATACCTGGTTGGCGCATTGCTTCTTATCTTTGCCAATTGGACGTTTGAGGCACTCAAATGGAAGTCACTACTGACTAACTTGCAACCTTCCACCTTTGGTTTTGCATTAAAATCGGTTTTAATCGGACTTACGGCTGGTTTTTTTACGCCCAACCGCATTGGCGAGCCCGCAGGCAGAGCCATGCTACTGCAAGATAGCAACCGCTTGCAAGGAATTGCCTTGATGCTGGTAGGCGTAATGGGACAAACCTTTGCCTCGTTGATATATGGATTAGTGGGTGGCATGGGACTGCTTAACTTGCACCCTCACATCTCTTTTGTACCCATGGGAATGTGGTTTGGCATTGGCATCTTTTTGTTAGTTACCATCAGCCTTGTTTATTTTTTGCTGCCTTGCTGGGGCAAATGGATACTGACAGGTTCTTATCCTGCTTTTATCCGATTTATGTGGGAAATCAGAACAGGGCTACTCCGCATAGATGCTGTTACAAATGGAGTAAAATCTATCGTTAATGGACTAAAACCCTACCTAAGTGCAACATTGAGCGTATCGTACACTACCCTCTTAAAGGTAACTTTATACAGCCTTATCCGATACGGAGTGTACTGCCTACAATACTTTTTTATGCTCCGTTTTTTTGACATACAGATAGACACCCTCACTACGTTATTGGTTATTCCGCTTAACTACTTAGTGGTATCTGCTACACCCTCTATTTCTTTTTCCGAAATAGGCGTTAGAGGCTCTTGTGCCATCCTTCTTTTGGGTGCCTTTACCGACAACACCTTAGGACTATCGCTTGCAGCTATATCCGTTTGGTTTATCAACTACGTTTGTCCGATGCTAACAGGATCGGTGTTACTCCTTCTACAAAAAAAACAATAAACGTTAAACAATAAACAACTTGTAAGTTAATATCGTATTTTTGTAGTATGAACAACACAAAAATACTTTGGGCAGACGACGAAATTGAGCTACTAAAGCCACACATCCTTTTCTTAGAAAGCAAAGGATATACCGTTACACCGGTAAACAACGGCAAAGAAGCCATCCAACTCTGCGCCACCCATAAATTTGATTTGGTTTTTTTGGACGAAAACATGCCCGGAATCAGCGGATTGGAAGCCCTTTTGGAAATTAAAAAGGCGCATCCATCTTTGCCTGTTATCATGATTACCAAAAGCGAAGAAGAGGACATCATGGAACAAGCCATCGGACAAAAAATTGCCGACTACCTAATCAAGCCGGTTAATCCCAACCAAATCATCATGAGCATCAAGAAGGTGCTAAAATCGAGCGAGATTATATCGCAAAAAACCAGCAGCAACTACCAAATGGAGTTTATGCGTCTTAGCTCGCAAATAAACGATTCGATGGATGCCGAAAGTTGGAAACAAGTGTATAATCACTTGATTTTCTGGGAAATGGAATTGCAACAAAGTGGCAACACCATGAGCGATATGCTGCAAATGCAAAAAACCGAGGCTAACAACCTGTTTGCCCGATTTATTAGAAAGAACTACGAAAATTGGTGGAAAAACGAGGACAAGCGTCCTACGATGAGCCCCGATTTGTTTAAAAAGAAGGTTTTCCCTTTGTTGGACGAAGGCAAGAAAGTGTTTTTTGTGCTTATCGACAACCTGCGACAAGACCATTGGAGGGTTATGCAAAGCGAACTGGCATCGCTATTTACGTTTGATTGCGACGAAACCTTTTACAGTATTTTGCCCACTGCCACCCAATACTCACGCAATGCTATTTTTTCGGGGCTAATGCCATCGCAAATAAAAAAGATGTACCCTAACTTGTGGGTGGACGAAGAAGAAGACGAAGGCAAAAACCTCAACGAGGAGGCACTTATAAAAACCCAGTTAGATCGCTTTAGAAAGAAGTATTCCTTTTCGTACCACAAAATTAACACAGGTGCCGCTGGCGACAAACTGAATGAAAACCTAAAAAACCTACTACAAAACCAACTTAATGTAGTAGTGTTTAACTTTGTAGATATGCTATCGCACGCACGTACCGAAGTAAAACTGTTTAGGGAATTAGCCCCAGACGAAGCGGCTTATCGTTCGTTGGTTTTATCGTGGTTTAAACATTCGTCGATTGCCGAGTTTTTCCGCATTTTGGCAGAACAAGACGTACACATCGTTTTGGCTACCGACCACGGCAGTATTCGCGTAAAAAATCCCACCAAAGTAGTAGGCGACAAAAATACCAACGTCAATTTACGCTACAAAGTAGGAAAAAATTTGGCTTACAACAAAAAAGAGGTCTTTGCCTTGACACAGCCAGAGTCGTGTTACCTACCCAGCCCCAATTTGAGTAGTACGTATATTTTTGCCGAGGGCGATGACTTTATCGCCTATCCCAACAATTACAATCATTACGTAAGTTATTACAAGGATACGTTTCAGCACGGCGGTATCTCGTTAGAAGAAATGATTATTCCTATCGTGAGCATGCATCCCAAAAAATAAAGCAGATGATACGTCCTCCCTTTTTACAGATAGGCAGCAAAGTAGCCTTGATATCTCCCTCTGGTGCGGTAGATTCGCAATGGATAGAAGGAGCCACGCGCATATTAAACGAGTGGGGATTGCAGGTTGTACTGGGGAAACATGCAACAGGAGCACACCACCGCTTTTCGGGTACAGACCAAGAACGAATATCCGACTTGCAATGGGCCATTAACCAACCCGATATTGCCGCAATTATATGCACTCGAGGTGGTTACGGCTTAGCGCGCATTGTCGATAAAATAGACTTTACACCGCTGCTAACCCACCCCAAATGGTTGTTGGGTTTTAGCGATATTACGGTACTCCACAATGCCTTGTCTGCCGTAGGAGTAGAGTCGATACACGGAGGTATGTGCAAACACCTATGCCAAGATGTGCTCCCAACCCAACAGGTAAAACAGATTCTTATGGGACAAAACATGCCTACTTATACAGTTGCACCGCATAAGCTAAACAGAACAGGCTGTGCAAGTGGGAAACTAATAGGCGGAAACTTATCAGTGCTATACGGACTACGCAACACCCCCTACGACATGCAAGCACCTGGCAACATTTTGCTAATCGAAGATTTGTGCGAACCTTTGTACCACATCGACCGCATGATGCAAAACCTTCGCCTAAGCGGCTTATTAAGCCAACTGAATGGGTTGATAGTGGGGCAATTCTCGGATATACCAGCAGATAGTAGTTTTGCTCAAGGTGCGTACGGCATCATTGCAGAAGCTGTAAAAGAATATACGTATCCCGTGTGCATGAACGCTCCCATTGGACATTCGGAGCCTAATTTCCCCCTTATCATAGGTGCTAATACAACGCTTAACATTCAAACAGAAAATAGCCTTATTGCTCAATAAACATGAATCTTTGCGGTATTTTTTCGGACAGTAAATGGACAACCAAAGCCATACTTCTTTTGGGGATTCCTTTTTTCTTGATGATTTTTTCGTCGGTCATTATGTACCTCATACAAATGACCATGGGCATCGAAAGTACCAATGCCTCAACCTCGTGGTTGCTTGTAGAACAAGGGGTAGTATCTACCTTAACTTTTATCGTCGGTGCTTTTCTGTACATTTACTTGACGCACAAAAATCCCATGGCATATTTGGGCATGACCCCAACGGGCAACATTTGGCTTTACATCATTGCCTCTATCGCTATGTTTTGCATCATGCCTTTGGTAAGTGCTACGGCCGTATGGAATGATTCTTTAAAACTACCGCAGGCACTGCAAGAGTTGGAGAAACTTATGCGTTTAATGGAAGACACTGCTAACGATTTTACCATACAGCTGATGTCTGAGAGCGGAGCGGTTCATTTATTCAGTGCCCTTTTTGTTATGGCATTTATTCCTGCCCTTGGCGAAGAACTCCTATTTAGAGGATGCATACAAAAAGGATTAGAAAACAAAATAGGCAATGCCCACGTTGCGGTGTGGGTCACTGCCTTTATCTTTAGTTTTATTCATTTTCAGTTTTACGGCTTTTTGCCGCGCGCCATTTTGGGTGTAGCCCTTGGGTATTTCTATGTTTACGGAAAATCGCTTTGGATTCCCATTTGGGCGCATTTTTTGAACAATGCCACCAGTGTGTTAGCCTACAAAATGCTATATCAAGAAACAGGCGAAACCAACCTTTCTACCATGGGTGCACCCCAAGAGTTGTTATTTCCTTCCATTGCTGGTGGCTTGCTGTATGCCGCTGCTATGTTATTCTTCGTCCTCGTCGCCCGATACAGGAAGCCCCAATAATTTGCGTTCCTTACGACGAAGGTAATAGACGATACCAAACTCTTTGGAACGTTCTTGCATAGCCTCTACCCCTAATTCGGCAAAAGAACCCTCTATCTCGTTCCAAAGTTGCAAGATGGCAGAATCCACCTCTTTGCGCATAGCTTGGATGGTATCCAAAAACCTACCTGCATTTTTTTGCGATACTTTTTTGATTTGATAGGCATCGGCAAATTGGTCAAAGTGTACTTTTACTTTACCGATAGAAGGGTTATAAATGGCTGCGCCAGGGCTTTGACGCAAACGCTCCATCTCGCCATCGATGATGTTCTTTCCCCACTCCATTAACAGTGCCTCGGTACTCAAATCGGGCACCGTATAGTTGTCTGGCAACAATTTGTACATCAACTTCTTTTCGGGTTTTATCTCGTTACGTTGACACGACAAGTTTAATACCTGAATAAAGTGCGACACATACATACGTGCCATTTTAACTTGTTGCTGGTATTTTACGTTTTTCTCGGATTGTGCATTTACGGCTAGCTTGTAGTCGGAGATAGCACGTTCGAATGTAGGAATAAGTCCTCGGATGATATTAGCCGTTCGCACCGTAAAAGGTGCTGCAGATGCACCTAAACGGTCAAATTTTTCTTTTGCTATTTTCATGGCACGCAAGCGAGCCGCATCTGTATTGGGCAAACGTCTGTATGGCATAATACGTGATTTTTAGGTTTTATGCCCTAAAAATAACACGTTTTCTTGAAAACGCCATAACTTTTCAACAAAAACTTTAAATCAGCTATTGCGTCCCATCAGTTTATTCGCAAAATCAATCAATATATCTTTCTCATTGTCTGATAGTTGAATATCTTTTAAACTTTCGACTGATTTTGTAAAATATTTATGTATTGCCTCTTCGCAAAGTTGGTCAATTTGTAGTTTTTTGTAGATTTTTAGAACAGCATCCACCTTTTGCTCAAAGCAGGCAACATCGTTACGACGCATCCATGCAAGTAATTCTTTCCTGTCGTCTTCGCTCGCCAATTGCAATGCGTTAATCATCAAGAAGGTTTTTTTGTTGCAACAAATGTCGCCACCAATCTTTTTGCCAAACACAGCCGCATCGCCAAAACTATCCAAATAATCATCGCGTAGCTGGAACGCCAAGCCCAAGTTGATACCATATTGATAAAGCGCATCTGCGTCTTTTTGAGATGCACCCCCTATTAGTGCGCCCATTTTGAGAGATGCAGCCAATAAAACGGCTGTTTTTAGTCGAATCATTTCGATATAGCTATCCAACGACACCGAATCGTCCGATTCAAAATCGACATCGTATTGTTGACCCTCGCATACTTCCATCGCTGTTTGCGAAAAGAGTTGCAACAACAAAGGAAATTGATTGGACGATACAGACTGCAACATTTGATAGGCTTTGATAAGCATCGCATCGCCCGAAAGGATGGCCGTATTATCGTTCCATTTTTTGTGAACGGTTGCTTTGCCCCTGCGGGTATCGGCACGGTCCATCACATCGTCGTGCAGCAGGGTAAAATTATGAAAAACCTCGATAGCCAAAGCCGCAGGCATAGCAGCTTTTTCGTCGCCCGAAAACAAACGGCACGCCAACAAAGTAAGCACAGGACGGATACGCTTACCGCCCAACGAAAGGACGTATTCTATGGGTTCGTATAAACCTGTGGGTTGTTGAATCCACTTGATAGAAGCAATTTGTTGCTCAACTTGTTTTTGAAGTTCTTTAATCATGGCTTATCGGTGTTATCGTTTTGCAAAGGTAATCATTTTTTTATCGACCGCCTGTAATAACCGCTGTAAAACGTGGCATGTATCGACGCAAAAGCAAATAAAGACATACCAAAAAGATGGTTACGACAAGGGGAATAAGTAAATATCCTACTATCATCTTGACATCGCTCATGGGTGCTAAAAACGCAACCCAAAGTTTAGACAAGAAAACGGTTAGTGGATTATGTAGGCAGAACAAAAAGAATGCCGCATCTGTTAATGTGTTATTTACCTTTAATTTTTGGGTTGCTACACCACGTGCAGCCCAAGCCATAAAGGCAAGGACACCTACTATCAAACTGGTTTTGTGGGCATAAAGCAGGTATGCTGGTTGATTGACCCAGCAATACAAATCGACTACAAGCAACAAGACATACAGCGCTAAAAAAACATACCTTTTGTTTAGGCAATACTGAGCCACGTTTACCTTGTTTATCGAAAAATAGGCTCCCCACATAAAGTAAAAAAGTGGCTCTATCCCCATAGCAGTGGTATGCAAATTAACGCCCAATCCCGCCAAAATTCCCAACAAAACAAGGGGTACCCAACGGGTATATTTAAGCATGGCATAAATAAGAGGCGATGCCACCACCATAATGATTAAATCGCGAATAAACCAAAAAGGGTTCATGGGAACATTGGCAAAAACCACATCCACCCATTCGCTCACGCCGTAATCAAGCACCAGCGTGTTTTTGCCCGATAAAAAAGAAGGAAACAAAAGTTGTGCCACCAAAACCATCGCACACAAGGCGGCATTCCAAAAAATATAGGGAATTAACAAGGTTTTAACCCTCGATTTTAGTTTTCTGAGGTAAACTTGCCACGAAAATGTACACTGGTAAAAAAACAGATAACCCGATATAAAAAAGAACAATGGAACAGCCACCCTTGTCAACATACCCGTTAGCAAATGGTACAAGACATCAAAAAAAGGGTACTGGCTGGCATAGGTCAATTGCTCTCCACCTATAGCAATATCTGCAATGTGGGTGTGTATCACTACCACAGCCACCATTAGGGGGAATCGCAAAAATTGAATGGTTTGAGAAAGCAACTTATCGGGGTGCATCCACTTTTTACGCTACGGTTATAATCGTTTGTTAATTGAGTTGATTTTCGATGATATCAGCCATTACATCCTTGATATCCAAGCCCGCCGCACGTACTTGTTGTGGAATAAAGCTGGTGGGTGTCATACCTGGGGTGGTATTGGCTTCTAATACGTGTGGCACACCATCGGGCGAAATGATATAGTCGATGCGCACAATGCCTTTACATCCCAAAACATCGTAATATTTGGCAGTTTGGCGCTGCACTTCGGCAGTTAATTCGTCGCTGATGCGAGCCGGGGTAATTTCTTTTACCTGGCCGTTGTATTTGGCGTCGTAATCAAAAAATTCGTTATCGGTAACTACCTCGGTAATAGGGAATACCACGGTTTTGTTGTGGGTTTTGTACATGCCACAGGTAATTTCGGTTCCTTGCAAGAACGATTCAATAATGACCTCTTCGCCCTCTTTAAAGGCAATGGCAATGGCATCGTTTAGCTGCGAGGCTTCTTTTACTTTGGTTACCCCAAAACTACTACCACCCACGTTCGATTTTACAAAGCAAGGCAAGCCCACAGTAGCGATAATTTGATCGACTTGGTAGGTTTGTTCTTTGCGCAACAACACAGATTGGGCAATGTTAGCACCAAAGGCTTGCAAATAGCGGTTGCACACAAATTTGTTAAAGGTGAGCGATGCCGCCAACACACCACAGCAAGAATATTTTAGACCAATTAAATCAAAGTAACCTTGCAAAATACCGTTTTCGCCAGGGGTACCATGAATGGTAATGTAAGCAAAATCAAAGGTTTGTTTTTGACCATTTTGAACAAACGAAAAATCGTTTTTATCGATGGGAAATTTTTCGGTTTCGCTTACCACAGCGTTCCACTCGTTGCCAATAATGGTAACAATGGTAGTTTTATATACGTTTTGGTCGATAAACGATTTGATGCCTTGTGCACTTTTTAGCGATACAACAACTTCTGACGAGTCGCCCCCTGCTACGATTGCTATGTGTTTCATATTAGTTTAGTTTTGACTGACAAAGATAATTATTTTAAAGGAGAGTTGAGAAAGGAGAAAGGAGAAATATTGATTAATCGGTGAATCGGTGAATCGGTGAATCGGTGAATCGAAATAAATTTTTTCGGTCCCTGAGCTTGTCGACGTGTTGTTGACCAAAGGGAAAAAGGGCGTTTGGATTGTGCCGAGGCGAAGCCTGAATAATCGACTAATCAAAATAATTCTTTGCTTAAAAGATAAATCTATTTGTTTTCGTTTTTCTTAATTGAAATAAAGAGAGTGCGCGATTAAAAAACTTACAAAAAAGCACCGCATTTCGATTGTTTTTTGTAAATTTGTACGTTTAATAGCAACATCAAAAATCTATATATGGAAGAACAAGAAAAACTAAACGCAGGCGAATATGGAGCCAGCAGTATTACGGTATTAGAGGGGTTAGAGGCTGTTCGTATGCGCCCTGCCATGTACATTGGCGACATTAGTATCAAAGGTCTTCATCACTTGGTATATGAGGTGGTGGATAACTCCATCGACGAGGCCCTTGCAGGCTATTGTACCAACATCGACGTAAGCATTAATGCAGACAACTCCATTACCGTAAAAGACAATGGTCGTGGTATTCCTGTTGATATGCACGAAAAAGAAGGTCGCTCTGCTTTAGAGGTGGTTATGACCGTTTTGCACGCCGGTGGTAAATTTAACAAAGATAGTTACAAGGTATCGGGCGGTTTGCACGGTGTGGGTGTATCGTGTGTAAACGCACTTTCTACCTATTTGCGTGCCGAAGTTTGCCGCGATGGCAAACGCTACATGCAAGAATATAGCGTGGGTAAACCTTTGGCTCCTATTGCCGAAATTGGCACATCTGATAGCACCGGAACAACGGTTACATTCAAACCCGATGGTAGCATCTTTACCGTTACCGAATACAAATACGATATTTTGGCAAATCGCCTACGCGAATTGGCTTTCTTGAACGCAGGCATTCGTTTAACATTAACCGATTATCGTGTAAGCGAAGAACATCCCGAACCTAAAAGCGAAACTTTCTACTCGAAAGAAGGTTTGAAAGAATTTGTGCTTTATTTGGACGAAACACGCGACAAACTATTCGAAGAAGTTATTCACGTACAAACCTTTAAGGGTGAAACTCCTGTAGAAATCGCCTTGATTTACAACACAGGTTATACCGAAAACATCCACTCGTATGTAAACAACATCAACACCATTGAGGGTGGTACTCACTTGGCAGGTTTCCGTCGTGGTTTGACACGTACACTAAAAAAATACGCCGAAGACAACAAGATGCTCGAAAAGTTGGAAAAACAAAAAATCGAGCTTAATGGCGATGACTTCCGCGAAGGCTTAACTGCCGTTATTTCTATCAAAGTAGCCGAACCTCAATTTGAAGGTCAAACCAAAACCAAATTGGGCAACAACGAGGTAATGGGTTCGGTAGATGCTGCCGTAAGTGAAGCCCTTGGCAACTACTTAGAAGAGCACCCCAATGCTGCTAAAACCATCATCGAAAAAGTGATTTTGGCTGCTACCGCTCGCCACGCAGCACGCAAAGCACGCGAATTGGTACAACGTAAATCGCCCCTTAGCGGTGGTGGCTTGCCTGGTAAACTTGCCGACTGCTCGAGCAAAGACCCTGCCGAATGCGAATTGTTCCTTGTCGAAGGGGACTCTGCAGGTGGTACGGCTAAACAAGGTCGTGACCGTATAACCCAAGCTATTTTGCCTTTGCGTGGTAAAATCTTGAACGTAGAAAAAGCCATGCAACACAAAGCTTTTGAAAGCGAAGAAATCCGCAACATCTACACCGCATTGGGTGTTACCATCGGTACTGCCGAAGACAGCAAAGCACTTAACATGGAAAAACTACGCTACCACAAGGTTATCATCATGACCGATGCCGACGTGGACGGTAGCCACATTGCCACTTTGGTACTTACCTTCTTCTTCCGCTACATGAAAGAGTTGATCGAAAACGGTCACGTGTACATTGCTACTCCTCCACTTTATTTGTGCAAGAAAGGCAAAATTGAAGAATATTGCTGGGACGAAGCCCAACGAATTGCCTTTATCGAAAAATACGGTGGCGGCAGCGAAAGCGGCTTGCACGTTCAACGCTACAAAGGTTTGGGTGAGATGAACGCCGAACAATTGAAACAAACCACCATGAGCAAAGAAGGCAGAACGCTTCGCCAAATTACCATCGAAAACGCAGCTGCTGCCGACCATATCTTCTCCATGTTAATGGGTGACGATGTAGAACCACGCCGCGAATTTATCGAAGCGAATGCAACCTACGCTCGCATTGACGCATAACACATGAAAGTAGCTGTATTCTGCTCATCGAGCGACAACATAGCCGAGAACTACCGCCAAATGGCGCGTAGCCTCGGCTTTTTGCTTGCCCAAAATGGGCACGAACTGATTTACGGAGGCACGCCCTGCGGCCTTATGGGCGATGTAGCCCTATCTGCAGCCCAACAAGGGGGTGCAATCACTGGCATTATCCCCGAAAACTGGCGTGAATCTCAGTGGGTAAACCCATGCAACACGCAAAATATTTTTGTAAAAAACTTGGCAGAGCGCAAACAGTTGATGAGCCAAATGGCAGATGTGTTTGTAGTGCTACCTGGTGGCATTGGTACGCTGGACGAAGCTTTTAGCCTCATGGCCATGCACCAAATTGGCGAAACCACCAAAAAAGTTTACTTTATCAATTCCAACGGCTTTTTTGCAGGCATCAAAGAGCAACTAAACCATTGCCTACAAGAAAACTGCATGACCATGAATAGCGTTAGTGCTTACGAGTTTGTGGACGATATCAAACAATTACCCCTATGAATTTGATAAAACAAATCATCTCCTACCTTCAACTACTATCGGGAACGGTTCTATTTGCATCCATTCCTATCTACTTTAATTCGGTTACACGGTGGTCGATGATTGTTTTTTTAGTTACCTCACTCATCGATGGTATCCTACAAAAAAGATACGCTCAAACCAGCCTGTTTTCGATAGAGAAACTTCCTTTTTGGGCATGCATTGCCACATACGCACTGCTCTACCTATACCTACCCATAGACCATGCGGCAGCACATTGGAGCATCCTTGCCGAAAGTCGTTTGGCTTTTCTGCTATTTGGCATTGTGGGTATTATTGGCACACAACGTATTCCAACCAAAATACTGGCATACACCAGCATCATCGTATCGGTCTGCCTAATTGCTTACGTTGCCCTTCAACTCGATGCCAATCATTGGCGTTGGGACTACTGGTACAAAAGGTTCAACTACGTAAGGTCTATGCAAATCCATGCACACATGGCATTTAACATGTACCTCAACATTGCTATGGCATCCTGCTTTTGGCTGATAAAAAACTATCGATCGTGGTTAAAAAGCATTCCGCTTGTGCTACTCATTTTGCTTTTTTACGGATGCACATCCATTTCGGATGGCAGAATTGGTATCCTTTGTGGCAACATCATGATGGCATTAGGGGTTATCTACCTACTGCCAACTACATACAAAAAATGGGCATTTGCCTTTATTCCAATAGCTGTTGTAGCCAGTGCACTTGTTATCGGCAACCACTACAAAATGCAGGCCTTAAACAAATTCACGCAAGACGATAGGTTTGTTATTTGGAGTGAATCTTTTGACACAATCAAAGAATCGCCGTTATTGGGCTATGGAGCGGGAGAAAGTGCCCAAATCATGTTGGAAAGCTTTAAAGAATCGGAAGTGCTGCGCAAAAACAGCTTTTTAGTAGAGCATGCGGGCATCGAGAAACGCATTGTCGGAGCGCACCCACACAATCAGTGGCTGCAATCGTGGATGGAACATGGCATAGCAGGGCTACTTTGCGCTACCCTATGGCTGTTAGTCCCATTAATCTGCCTGATTAAAAACAAGAGCAATTTACTTGTCATTACTTTGTGGGGACTGATTATCCTGCAACTACTCACAGATACTACCCGAGGAGCCTTTACCGACTTATTTTTTTGCTACTACCTGCTTATTGCCATGAACTATGCCCAAAAGGGTAGCAAAGAAGTAGTAAGTAGCACGGAAAGGACAGCGTAACCACCACATACATTGTGCCATCTGAATAGCTTGACGCAACCTTATATCAATTCTGCTATATTTTCCTCGTCCGTAACGACTGATGATATAGTTTCTAATGTCCAAACAGAACGATTGATAGAAACGTAATCGTTTTTGCACATTTCTATTATTGCTAATAGAATCATCCATTATCCGGTACACAGCTGTTATGCATGGATCGTAAGAAATAGTACCATTTGCCATTAAAGACAGCCAAACAGGATAGTCAAAGGTTAGAAAATTAAATCGAATATAATCATCTATATTGCAGTAAGCATCGTATGCACTACGCCTAAAACAAACCGTAGGAGAGAAGATAAAACCACCGTGATACAACATGTAATCGTAGGGCGTCGTTGACTTCATGCTAAACAGGTACGACATATCTCTAAACGGAATTATAGTACCACCTTTTAGACGATTTACACCCGTAAACGATAAATGACAAGTAGGATGTGCATCCAAATAATCTACTTGCTTTTGCAATTTATTTTCGTCAATCCAATAATCGTCGCTTTCTAGCACTGCCAAATATTCACCTTGTGCTTGTTGTAATAGAAACTTATAGTTGGGCAACAAACCCTGATTGGTTGTTTGCTTAAACAATTTGATTTGAGGGTGTTTTTGCGCATAACCCAACGCTACTTGATAGGTATTATCGGTAGAGCAATCGTCGTTGATGAGCAATTCTATTTCGAACGATGTTTGCTGAGCTAAAAAACTTTCAATGGCCTCGGCAATGTAAGGCTCGTGGTTATAGGTGGGCATTAAGACGCTTACCTTCATATCATCTCTTTTTTAACTGATTAAATAAAGCTTCCCATTTATCAACAATGGTAGCCTCTGCAAATTTTTCCTTGACGTACCGATATGCCTCGGCAGAATAGTGCCATCTTTCTGATTCTTGCGTCATGAGCTGCCTCAAAGCATCTGCAAAAGCCTGCACATTGCCAGCGGGCACTAACAATCCTGTTTGTTGGTGCTGTATAATTTCAGAGGGTCCAGTTGGGCAATCAAATGCCACCGCTGGCAGACCACACGCAGCTGCTTCTATCAACACCAAAGGTAACCCCTCAAAACGCGACGAAAGAGCATAAATACTGCACGATGCAAATAACCGCTGTACATTATTGGTAGGGGGTAATAACTGAACCGAACTATGTAATTGTTGCTGATTTATATAGTCTTGCATACGTTTTGTATGCTTCTTTTTACCCTTTCCTACTATTAGCAATTGCCAATCTGCTTTATCTTGTAGCAAATTCCATGCCTGCAGCAACATATCAAACCCTTTTTGTTCTGTATATCGACCAACGGCCACTACTTGATGGCCTTGGGGAGCTACGTATGCAGGCACCTCTATGGTAATTGGATTATGAATGCACTGTACTTTGGTCGTATTATACTTTTGTCGGTACGATTGAGCATCTTCTTCGGTTAGAGTAACTATGCAATCGCCGTATTTTACCGCCAACTTACGCGATAGTCGTTGCAAGGGTTTGCTGTGCATCAGCGAGTTAAAATGCTCCCAATAGATGGTGGTATAAGGTTTGCAAGCGGGAATTTTAAAGGTAGCACGCGAAGCATCTACCACAATAATTATATCGGGCAATAGCTGGGCAAAGCACTTTTTAAGCTTGTAATGCCTACGCAAATCGCGGTAAGGGAAAATGCTGTTGTCGGAACCTTTGTGGATATAATGCAATTGCACCGCAGGCAACACCTCAAAAAAGGGTTTTTGATTGCCCACCAAGGATACAATGTGTACTTGGTGCCCACGCAGGCTTAATTGATTGGCAATTTGGATGGTAACCCTTTCGGTACCGCCGACGTTATCCAAGGCTTTTATTAAAAAGACAATCTTCATAGCGTTATTACAGCACAGATTTAAACCTTTCTGGTATTTGAATAATCAATTTCCATCCTGCCATAGAAGGTTTATTGAGCGCATAAATAGGCCTGCATAAGGTTTGCATCCAACGACCCCATTTTAGGTATTTTTCTGCTGTTTTGGGCTTAACCTTAGATACCATGTAAATGGTTCTGGCACGACGGCCAATGTGCTTGCCCCACCCTGCAGACATTCTATCTTTATCCTGGTAGCGATCTTCTATCATTTTCATATCAAAGCTACCAAAATGGAACAAATACAAATTAGGATCTATGCTAAAATTATGTCCTTTTACACGATGAAATCCAGCCCCCCAACGACAAGGTTTGTTTACGATAATGGGTTTGGTATAACGAGAGCAAACATAGGCATAATGGCGTTGTTCCAAAAAAGGTTTTTCCCAATCTATAACCTTTTCTTGCTCCAAGTGTTGGCCTACATCAATACCCAACGCACTTTTACAGCAATTTACCTTTAAATCAGAAAGATACGCATGTAACGACTTGCCTACCTTGGGGTCAACTACCAAAAACTCATCCGCATCGCACCCTACCACCATATCGTATCCACGTTCCAATAACTCGGTAGCACGCTCCGACAGAAAAAGCAAACGACCCTTTTCGGCCTTTACCACCTGTCCGCCTATTTTAGGCACTTTGGTAACATTCGATTTACCAGCTTTGGCAGGAACCGATTGGTCTAATCCATCTAAAAAAATATATAAATTTTCTTCGCCAAACTCTTTCCCATAATACGAAACCCACTTATTAAGAAAGTTTTCGTCGTTACGAGCCATGGTAATTACTGCTATTCTTTTCATAGTACAGAAGAAAAACGTGACGGAATACGAATAATCATTTTCCAAAAGTACATATACGGACGAATCCACATAAAAGGATGACGTATAACGGTTTGCAAGAAACGAGCCACGGGCAAGTATTTATCGCCATCTAATGCCTTCTTTTCGGTAACCAAACGAATAGTGCGATAACGTTGGTTCATGTGGGTTGTCCAACCCTCCTTGATACGTTCTTGGTCGTTAAACTTTTTGTGGTAAATTTGTTCGTCAACCGACCCAAAATGGAACAAGTATAGGTTTTTATCGATGCGGTAGTTGTGACCTTTTACCCGATGAAAACCAGCACCCCACCTTACGGGTTTAGAAACGACCACGGGTTTGGTATATTGCGAATCCATCAATGCGTACTTGCGTTGAGACAAGAAAGGTTTGTTATCATCAATGGGCAATTCTTCTTTGAGGTGCTGACCCACATCAATGCCTAAACCCGAAATGCAAGGGTTGCACTTGGCATGACTCAAGTATTCTACCAAGGTTTCGCCCTCCTTGGGATCTACCACCAACAACTCGTCGGCATCGCCACCTATTACCAAATCATATCGGGTTAGCAATTGGTGTGCTTGCTCATTTAAAAAGTCAATGCGGGTTCTGTCGCCCATTGTAACCTCTTGCGATACACGTTTGCGCACCACCACATTTACCTTACCTGTATCGTAGGGCAACGCTTGATCTTCGCCATCCAAGAATACATACAAGTTTTCTTCGCCCAATTGCTGACTATAATACGATATCCATTTTTTCAAGAAAAAGGCATCGTTACGCGCCATGGTTAGTGCACAAATACGTTTCATTTTACAAATATAGCGAATATTGGTCTATTAGTCATTTTTTTTATTATTTTTGTATGACTTATCGCAAATATGAAACAAGCACTACAACAAATAACCCAACCCATAAGCACAGAAATTTGTGCCTTTAAAGAAGCATACCAGGCTGCTCTGCAAAGCGAAAACTCGTTATTAAGCCAAATGATCGATCACGTAACCAAATCATCTGGCAAACAAATGCGACCTATGCTAGTATTGTTGTGTGCTAAACTCTGCGGTGGTGTAACTCAAGAAACCCTCCATGCAGCTGTTGCAATCGAACTGCTACACGTAGCCAGCTTGATTCACGACGATGTGATAGACGAATCGGACCAAAGAAGGGGTTATCCCTCACTTTATGCAAAATTCCAAAGCAAAGCATCGGTATTGGGAGGCGATTATTTTTTATCGACTTCACTTTCTGAAGCTGTTAAAACCAACAACTTGGACGTAGTATCACAAATTGCCTCGATGGGTAGGGTTTTGGTAGATGGCGAATTGCTGCAACTCTCCAACAGCAAAAATGCTATTTACAAAGAAAGCGATTACTTTTCTATTATCAAGGCAAAAACTGCAGCTCTTTTCTGTACTTGCACCACGTTGGGTACCTTAACCGGTACGGCTCATACGGCTCAAGATATTGAATATGCCAAACAATTGGGTACTGCCATTGGCATCTGCTTTCAACTAAAAGACGATATTTTTGACTACCAGAAAGGCGAAGACGTTGGCAAACCTATAGGCAACGATATACAAGAAGGAAAAATGACCTTGCCATTGCTATACGTTTACGAGCACGCCGATACCACCGAAAAAGCGGAGATTTTGGAAGCATTCCAAAACAAAGAAGTAGAAAAAATCCAACAATGGGTGTACGAAAAAGGAGGCATAGCATATACCCAACATCAAATTAATACTTACAAAGAAAAAGCCTTGCAGTACTTGCAATACTTTGACGCATCTCCTACCCGCGATGCCATCGAACAATTTATTTTGTTGGTGGCCAACCGCAGCAAATAATCCAACCGTTTATTGATTTAGCACGAATTTCTCGATGGCAAGCGCCACCGCATCCTCGTCGTTGGTATAGGGCGATACGTAATTAGCAGCCTCTTTCACTACTTGTTGTGCATTTTGCACAGCCACACCCATACCCGCAAATTGTATCATCGACAAATCGTTAAAACCATCGCCAAGGGCTATTAAATTTTGTGCCGTAAGACCATAATGTTCCAACAAGATATTTAAGGAGAAAGCCTTATCTACACCCAAAGGCACTATCTCTAAAAAATAAGGCTCAGAACGATAGATACTCAAATTAGGAAACTTTTGTTTCATGTATTTCTCTACCTCTACCAATTTTTCGGGATGATCAACCAACAAACATTTAGGGGTGTCAAACGTGGTGGCAGCAGCCAAATCGGCTACTTCTACCACGGGCATTTTATTGATAAAAGCCTCTTTTTGCACATACTCACTTTCTTTTGACGTGCTGTACAAAGCCTCATTGCTGTACGTAATGGCAGGAACGCCCAAAGCTGCTGCCTCGGCACAAATAGCATCAACATTAGCCTTGCTCAACACATTTTGGTAGAGCACCTCGCCTGTTTGGTAGTTGATAATCTTGGCTCCGTTAAATGATAAGATAAAGCCTCCTACTTGATCTAAAAGCAATGTTTTGGCAGTGGGTTCAATGCCAAAGGTAGGGCGTCCGGACACCAACGCAATACGTGCGCCTTTTTCTACCGCCTTTAACAATGTTTCGATGTTGCGCGATGAGATTTGTTTTTGGCTATTTGCCAACGTGCCATCAATATCGAGGGCTATAAAAGAATACATTGATTTCATACTACATTAACGATGTTGTAAAACTTCCATACGGTTTGCATCCAATCGAATAAAGGTAAACAGCATAATGGTAAAACCCCACAAAGATGAACCACCATAGCTGATAAACGGAAGCGGAATACCAATAACCGGAGTTAAGCCAGTAACCATTCCCAAGTTGATAAAGAAATGGAACAAGAATATGCTAACTAAGCCATAGCCATAGATACGCGAAAAAGCAGAACGTTGCCTTTCGGCTATGTAAATAAGCCGAATCATAAAGAAGGCATACAATGCCACAAAAAGGGTTGAACCTAAAAATCCATGCTCCTCGCCAATGGTGCAGAAAATAAAGTCAGTGTCCTGTTCGGGTACGTAGTTTAGCTTGGTCTGTGTGCCATTCAGATAGCCCTTACCCAACACACCACCAGAACCAATGGCTATTTGCGACTGCCTTACATTATACCCAGCACCTTGGGGGTCGTCTTCTAACCCCAACACAATTTTGATACGGATTTGTTGGTGTGGCGCCAACACTTTGTTGAATGCATAATCGGCAGTCATCGCCAAAGCAAACGTGCCTATCAAAAAGAAGGCTACCATAAAATATGCCTTGCGGCGAACGTAAAACGACCACACCAGCAACATCACAATGGTTATGCCTAACTGGGCGTATGCCACCCAAGTAAGCAAGATAAAGGGGTAAAAATAATGCAACACCAATCCTGCCACCCACAATAAGAGGTTTACGCTCACCAAAGCTTTTAGGCACAGTTTGTCGCGGGTATAAAGGTACACAAACACCAATGCTACTACGGTAGCCACGACAAAGGCGCAGATAAATCCATACAATTCGGCTGTTTGTGCCACGTCAGGTAGGTTGTTGTAACGTAACACCAAAATAAAAAACAGCGCAGCCAAGGCTCCCAAAACCAGAACAATTCCGTTCATGCCCTCGCGAAACAATACCAACAACAACGAAACAAATACCAAAGCCGAACCTGTTTCCGATTGAGCAATGATAATGAGCGATGGCAAAAAGATAATAAACAAGGCTGTGAGTAGGTTACGCCTGTTTTGCAAATTAAACTGGTAGGAACTCATAAATTTTGCCAAACACAACAAGGTAGCATATTTGGCAAACTCGGCTGGTTGTATCTGAAAAGAGCCTATACGCAGCCACGAATGCGAACCTTTGATGTCGGGGGCTACAAAAATAGTTACCACCAACAACCCTATCATCAGGGCATAAAATACGTAGGCAAAGTTGTTGTAAAACTTGCTATCTACCAACATAACAAGCACCGCTAACACCAAAGCAAAACCAATCCAAATAAGCTGTTTGCCATGACGAGCCGAAAAATCGATCCAACTTGAATTCTCAAAATCATAACTGGCAGCATAAATGGTAAACCATCCAAATATTACCAACAAGAAATACAAACCGATGGTAAGCCAATCGATCATTTGTAATATATTCTCGCGCTGTCTCATAATTTAGGGTAATGCGGTTTAATAAAACGATTTTTCTATCATGCGTTTTTCTATTTCTAACCTGCTGGGGTCTATGCTTCTGTGCAAGTATTTTTCTATCATCAAGCTGGCAATGGGCACTGCCCATGTTGCACCAAAACCCGAGTTTTCTACATAAACCGATATGGCAATTTGTGGATCGTCCTTGGGAGCAAATCCCATAAAAATAGAGTGGTCATCGCCGTGTGGGTTCTGTGCTGTACCTGTTTTACCACAAAACTCGATTCCTGGGATTTGCCCAAAACGGGCAGTACCTTTTTTAACAGCACGATGCATACCCTCTATTACCACATCAAAGTATTTCTCTTTGATGGGAACTTTGTGTGCCGTTCGATAAGCCACATCCACACTGTCGTTGCCAACCATGCGTACCATGTGTGGCGTATAAAAATAACCTTTATTGGCTATAAAAGCGGCTAAATTGGCTATCTGTAGCGGAGTTGCCAACAACTCTCCCTGACCAATGGATATAGAAATGATGGTTGACGAACGCCAGCCACGCTTGCCATAAATTTTATCGTAAGTAGAACTGCGATACACCACTCCCCCTTTTTCGCCTGGGTAATCAATGCCTAACTCATCGCCAAATCCCATGCCAAAAATATAATCGCGCCAAACATTATAAGCCCCTTGAACCGAACCGTATTTATCCAATCGTTCGTCTAACATTCGCCGCATACCGTAGCAATAATAAGCATTGCACGAGGTCTCTATCGAAGTGGGTAAATCGATGGGCGATTTATGCTCGTGACAACCTACTTTGCGTGTACGTGTATAATAATATCCACCCTTACAAGGCAACAAGGTTCCACGCGTAAAAATACCTTCTTGCTGCATAATTAAGGCTTGCGCCAGTTTAAAGGTAGAACCAGGAGGATATTGTGCCATAACCGGACGATTAAACAGCGGTTTAGTCTCGTCGGACGATAATTGGGCGTAATTTTGTGAACGTTGTCTGCCAACCAACAAGGCGGGGTCGAACGAAGGCGCAGAAACCATTGCCAAAATCTCGCCCGTTTTAGGCTCAATGGCAACGATACTACCCATCTTGCCACGCATCAGCTCCTCGCCATAAGCTTGTAGTTCTAAATCCAATCCCAATTGCAGGTTTTTACCAGGAACTGGAGCAATATCGTTGGCCTTATCGTTGTAATTACCCTTGATACGACCATGTACATCGCGCAACAAAATTTCGACCCCTTTTTGACCGCGCAGAGCCTCCTCGTATTGTTTCTCGAGTCCCGATTGTCCTTTGTGGTCGCCTCTCTTGTAGTAACTATCTTCTTGCAATTGTCGCTGTGTAACCTCGCCCAAAGAACCTATCTGCAAGGCTGCACAGGGTAAGGTGTATTGACGTGCCACCCGTTGTTGCACAAAAATACCTGGAAATCGGAAAAGTCTTTCTTGCAAAAGACCATACTCTTCGAACGATATTTGTGGAATAAATACCTGGGGTGTATAACGGGAATAGCCTGGATTTTTTCGACGATTTTTGATTTCTGCCATTCGCTCGTCAAACTCAATTTGCGTAATGTTCATGACCTTGCAAAAAGCCAAGGTATCAAAATCGACCATTTCGCGCATAACCATCATGACATCATAAACGGGCTGATTAGAAACAACCAATTTGTCGTTTCGGTCGTAAATAAGCCCGCGAGAGGGATAAATGGTCTTTTTTAAGAAAGCATTGCTATCGGCACTGTCTTTGTAGGTATCGTTGAGAACCTGCAGCGAAAACAAACGCAATATAAACAAAACGGCTACCACAACCACCAACATCGCTATAACGATTTGGCGCGAACGGGAGTCTTGATGTTTGCGTTTATACTGCATTATTATTTAGAGCGGTAATATTCATAAAACAGAATAAGAAGCATACTAACAGCCGAATTTGCCACAATACGCAGCAAAGTATAACCAAACGACTGAAAAGAAAACGCCTCTAACATGAAAAGTGCCGTATGATGAACAAGAACAAGTCCGGTCAAGTATTTAAAGTAATCTAACCAACCTACCCTCGCCAAACTTAAATCGTTTTGTTGCGCATTCAAACTCGAAAAAAGCAAATCAATCCACGAGTTTCGCATAAAACATACCAACACACAGGCAAATGTATGTACACCCATGGTATTGGCAAAAATATCGATGATAAAGCCCATTAAAAATCCCAACAGCATGCTGTATGAGGTTTTAAAATCAACGGGCAAATCCAAAAAGAATATCAAGTAAATATAGGGGCTGATATAACCCAAATAGTCGATGTTGTTGAACAGCAATACCTGCAACAACAAGACCACTATAAACTTAAGGCTATATTTGATGTATATACTGCGCATGTTACCTAAGTGAGGTTATTTCGTTGGCGGCATTAAATCCGATGATATTTACCTGATTAATCTTGCCAAAATCGACTGATAATTCGACCTTGATATTAAGGAACTGGTTTTCTTCCATTAACTGTACATCAACCACCTTACCCACTGGAATGCCAGCAGGGAAAATAGACGAGAAACCGCTGGTACTAACCGTTTCGCCCACAGTCACCTCAACGTGACCTGGAACCTCTTGCAAGGTTGCATAACGGTAATCAACAGCATCCCACACCAACGAACCAAAATTTTGAGAAGAATCCAACCGACAACTTATGCGCGATTGTACATTGACAATGGGCATTACCATGGCATAATGGCTTGATACCGATTTGACGATACCAACCACACCTTGCGAGGAAACGACACCCATATCCGAAAAGATACCGTCGTCCGACCCTTTGTCCAAGGTAATGTAATTTTGTTGTTTGTTGATTGAATTTTGAATAACGCGGGCAGCCATGTAATGGTATGGTTGCCATACGATAGAATCGCCCAGATGGCATGCAAGCGAATCAGCTACCATCGTAGAGGGTTGTAGCTGTGCCTGCATGCGGGCAATTTCATTTTTTAGTTGAGCATTCTCACAAGATAATTGCTCATTGGCTTCGCGCAAATAAAAATATCCCGTTACAGCATCAATGCTTTGATAAACTGCACCCGTAAGCAAACCCGCCGAACTCATAAAAACAGAACGTTGGTAGCCATTAAAGTATATCAACAAGATAATGGCTACCGCTTCTAACAATAAAAATTGTAGAAATAATCCGAATCGTTTAAAAAATTGTAGCAGGTTTTCCATCTGCCTAACGCATCAAGAAAGAATATTTATCGATATTCTTCAAAGCCAAACCTGTACCACGAGCAACGGCGTGCAAGGGGTCGTCTGCCACAATGAAAGGAATGTTCATTTTTTCGGAGAAACGTTGGCTCAAACCGCGTAAAAGAGCACCACCACCCGTAAGATGAATACCGTTGCGTACAATGTCGGCATACAATTCGGGAGGAGTTGCTTCTAATGCCGAAAGAATAGCCGCCTCTATCTTAGAGATGGATTTATCCAAGCAATGTGCTACTTCTTGGTAAGAAATAGGAATAGACAAAGGAAGTGCCGTCATACGGTTAGGACCCACAACCAAGAAATCTTCTGGAACTTGGTCTTCGGGTAGCTCGGTAAGTGCCGAACCTACGTTAATTTTAATCAACTCGGCAGTTGGATCATCTACTTTGATGTTGTGCATACGACCCATGTACTCGCGAATGTCGCTGGTAAAGTCATCACCTGCAATACGAATAGAACGGTTGCAAACCAAACCACCCAACGAAATAACGGCAATCTCGGTAGTACCGCCACCTATGTCAACAATCATGTGACCAACAGGAGCCTCTACGTCCAAACCGATACCCATAGCAGCTGCCATAGGTTCAAAAATCATGTAAACATCACGGCCACCGGCGTGTTCCGAAGAGTCGCGCACCGCACGAATTTCTACTTCGGTACTGCCCGAAGGAATACAAACCACCATACGAAGCGATGGAGCAAAAATACTGCTACGTGACGAGATTTTTTTAATCATGCCACGAATCATCATTTCTGCAGCGTCAAAGTCGGCAATCACACCGTCACGCAAGGGACGTACCGTGTAAATATTAGGGTTAGCTTTACCATGCATCAACGAAGCTTGGTAACCTACAGCTTTTAAATTTCCAGACTTATCAAGCGCAACAATAGAAGGCTCGTCTAAGACAATTTTATCGTTTTGGATAATAATGGTGTTGGCTGTACCCAAGTCGATAGCCAACTCTTGTGTAAATGAAAATAGACCCATTATTGTATTTTTTAGTGTTTAAAGTGACGAATACCTGTTGTAACCATTGCAATGCCATTTTCGTTGCAGTAGTCAACAGACAAGTTATCTTTGATAGAACCACCAGGTTGAATAACAGCGGTTACACCTGCTTTCGATGCAATCTCTACGCAATCGGGGAAGGGGAAGAACGCATCCGATGCCATAACAGCGCCGTTCAAATCAAAGTTGAATGTACCTGCTTTTTCAATGGCTTGACGAAGCGCATCTACACGCGAAGTTTGACCCACACCACTTGCACACAACTGTTTGTTTTTAGCCAATACAATGGCGTTCGATTTGGTGTGTTTTACAATTTTATTAGCAAAAATCATATCTTCGATTTCTGCCGATGTAGGTTCTTTTTTGGTAACTGTTTTTAGTTGCTCTGCGCCCTCGGTGCTGTTGTCACGATCTTGTACCAACACGCCATTCAAAAGCGAACGGAATTGTTTTTCGGGACGAGCAAATGGTTTTTGAATAAGAATGATGCGGTTTTTCTTTTGCGACAAGATTTCCAAAGCATCCATGTCATAATCGGGAGCAATGATTACTTCGAAGAAAATTTTGTTGATTTCTTCGGCAGTTGCTTTGTCGATAGGAGCATTCGCAATTAGTACACCACCAAATGCCGAAACAGGGTCGCCAGCCAAAGCATCGTTCCAAGCCTCTAACAAAGTAGGACGCGAAGCCAAACCACAAGCGTTGTTGTGTTTCAAAATAGCAAAAGTAATGTCGTCGAATTCAGAAATCAAGTTGATAGCCGAGTCGATGTCAAGCAAGTTGTTGTACGAAATTTCTTTGCCTTGCAATTGCTCAAACATTTCGTCAAAGTTTCCGTAGAAATAACCTTTTTGGTGAGGATTTTCGCCGTAACGAAGTGTTTTAGCATCGTCTTTGGCATAGCGGAATGCCGAAGCATTACCACCATCAAAGTAGTTGAAGATAGCTGAGTCGTAAAGCGAAGAAACTGCAAATGCTTCTTTGGCAAAGAATTTACGTTGTTCCAACGAGCTTTGTGCACCGTTTTCTTCTAACATGTCCATAAGAGGAGCATATTGAGCTTGCGATGCAACAATTACCACATCTGCAAAGTTTTTGGCAGCTGCACGGATAAGCGAGATACCACCTATGTCAATTTTTTCGATAATGTCTTGTTCTGAAGCTCCCGAAGCAACTGTTTTTTCGAAAGGATATAAATCCACGATTACCAAATCAATTTCGGGAATTTCGTATTGTGCGATTTGTGCTTGGTCTGTTTCGTTTTCGCGACGACACAAGATACCGCCAAATACTTTGGGATGTAGGGTCTTAACGCGACCGCCCAAGATAGAAGGATAAGAAGTCAAGTCTTCTACAGCATCGCAAGGAACACCCAACGATTCTACAAAGTTTTGAGTACCACCCGTAGAAAGGATTCGCACACCTTCGGCATGCAATTTAAGCACAATTTTGTCGAGATTTTCTTTGTGAAAAACCGAGATTAACGCAGTTTTGATTTTTTTGTTGTCCATAACTATTTTGTGTGTGTTTATACAAAATTCCTATATGGCTACAAATCTACAAAAAAACTGCTAAAAACGAGGAGTACTATTCTGGGTGAATCTGAATAAAATAGCAGATTGTTAATAACTATTTGCTTCTTTGGTAGGTAACAAAGGTAAAAGGATAAGCATGCTTGTCGTCAGCGAGGTGCTCTTCTTGGTTTGCCACCGTCCAATTAGCCTCATCAATAGCTGGAAAATAAGCGTCTGCATCAAAGCGAGCGCCTATTTTTGTAATTTCAAGCACATGGGCATTCGCAATAGTCTGTTTGTAGATATTTTCACCACCTATTACAAATACCTCATCTTCCGATTCACAAGCAGCGAACGCACTATCTATAGAATTAAACACCTCACAATTCGCCAATGTTAAATCGGGTTGTCTAGAAATAACAATATTTCTACGTTTTGGCAAGGCTCCACCAGGCAAAGATTCAAAGGTTTTACGACCCATTACAACCGTTTTTCCGGATGTAAGTTGTTTGAAATGTTTTAAGTCGGCAGGCAAATGGCAAAGCAATTTATTGTCTTTGCCAATACCTCCGTTTAGGTCTATTGCTGCTATGAGGATTATTTTCATGACGATTTGGTGATTTGGTGATTTGGTGAGTCGGTGATTCGGTCACTGAGCTTGTCGAAGTGCCCGAATCTAACTGAACATTAAACGGATACCACGCCTTTGATATGAGGGTGTGCCTCGTACCCTACTAACTCAAAATCGTCGTAAGTAAAGTCGAATATCGATTTTACGTTGGGGTTTATTTTCATTTGAGGAAGTGGTTTAGGCTCACGCGAAAGTTGCTCTTTTACTTGTTCGATGTGGTTTAGATACACGTGCGCATCGCCAAGGGTATGCACAAAGTCGCCTTCTTGCAGACCACATACCTGAGCCATCATTTTAAGCAACAAGGCATACGATGCGATGTTAAAAGGAACGCCTAAAAAGGTATCTGCACTACGTTGATACAGTTGCAAACTCAATTTGCCATCTGCTACGTAAAATTGAAAGAAAGCGTGGCAAGGAGCCAAGTTCATGTTATCTAAGTCTGCTACGTTCCAAGCACTTACGATGATACGACGCGAATCGGGGTTGTTTTTAATGGTGTCAACAGCTTGTTGAATTTGATCAACAAATCCACCTTTGTAATCGGGCCAAGAGCGCCATTGATAGCCGTAAATATGCCCCAAATCACCATTCTCGTCTGCCCACTCGTTCCAGATACGCACACCATTATCTTGCAAATACTTAACATTGGTATCGCCCTTTAAGAACCACAACAGCTCGTGTATAATGGACTTTAAGTGCAGTTTTTTAGTGGTTACCAAGGGGAAACCATCTGCCATATTAAAACGCATTTGGTGTCCAAAAACACTAATGGTACCCGTGCCTGTACGGTCCTCTTTTTGAGTACCTTCGGTCATGATGCGGTCGAGAAGATCAAGGTATTGTTTCATAATAGTTGGTTATTCGGTGATTTGGTTATTTGATGTTTAGGCGTTTAGTCGTTTAGTCGTTGAGGCGATTCAACGATTCTGCGATTCAACGATTACTCGGGCTTGCGCTGCCTGAAAAACCGGAGCTTACTTGAAGTAAGTGAGGATTTGAAGGCAAGCATAACGCAGAAGTACACATTTTATTTATTTACAATTTAAAATAATTTGTACGTGGTCTTTAACACCTTAAACTCGGTGCGACGGTTAATTTGGTTGGCTATTTCTTGTTGTTGGCTGTTTAACTTAGAAATAAAGGCCTCGTCCAAGGGAACTTTGTAACGTAAAAAACGATACTTGGTTGCCAACTCTTTATCGGGCACAACAGGCACCGATTTTCCATACCCTTTGGCAGTTAGACGATCCTTTTCAATTCCTTTCGCTAACAAATAGTTAACCACCGATTGAGCACGCTCTTCGGATAATTTGATATTTGCTTGTTCAGAACCTACGTAGTCGGTATGTGCACCAATTTCGATGGTAATGTTTGGATTGTCGTTAAGCAAAGTAACCAATGCATCCAAACCCGCCGACGATTCGGGCGTTAATTCTGCCGACCCAAATTTATAAAAAATATTTTCCATTTTAACGGGCTTGTTGACCGAAGTTAACTTGAAATCGACAGAAAAGTTTTTATTCTCTTCTACGTTAGGAACTTCGACTTCGGCTTTTTGGTTTAAAAAGCCCCTACATGCCGCCATCATAACATAACGGGTTCCCTTGTTTAGGTTAAAGGAGTATGTTCCGTTCTTTTTGGGTTGTATGGTTGCAATCGTTCCATCGCTTCCCACCAATTTGATGCGAGCATCGCCCAATGCTTCTCCACCTGTATCTTCTATTTTACCAGACATCACAAACTCTAATTCGGGTTGGTAAAAACTAAAGATATGGTCGTAAAATTTCTTATTGCCTCTATTCGACGAGAAAAATCCTTTGTTTTCTTTGCCAGCAAAGGTAATACCAAAATCGTCCGATGACGAGTTGATAGGATCGGGCATAACGGTTACCTGCCAAGTATCTGCATCTTTTTCGTTTTGTTTGGGTAGTAACACTGCTTCGCAAATATCCAATCCACCAAAGCCTCCATGACCATCCGAAGAAAAATAAAGTCGTCCATCTGCTCTAAACGAGGGGAACATTTCTTCGGAAGGAGTATTGATCACATCTCCCAAATTTTCGGGGGCACCCCACTCTTGACCTAGTTTTTCGCAACGCCAAATGTCTTTACCACCATATCCACCATCCATGTCCGACACAAAGTATAGGTATTTACCATCGGGCGATAGAGCTGGATGCGCAACACTGATGGTAGAATCCTGGAGCAATTCTACTTCTTTGGGTTCGCTCCAAGCGCCACCGCTTCGTTGCGACACATAAATGGCAGTGCCCAATGTTTCGCCTTTTACCTGCTTACTTACGGTAAAATACAACGACTGACCATCTTCTGATAAGCCACAAGAGCCCTCGTCAAACTCGGTATTGATACCCTCATCCTCAAGCAATGCAGGGTCTTCCCATTCCCCTTGTACGTTGGTTCGCGAAAAGAAAATATCGTTGTTACGCTGACCCGTAATGCGGCTATTTTTTACTTTCTTTCCACCTCGAGTAGAGTTAAAATACAACAAATCGTATCCACTCGAAGCATATACGGGACAAAATTCGGAATGTTTGGAGTTAAATACTTTGGGTTGCTCTACTACGTAACGCGAAGTTTTTTTGCTTTTAGACAAAAGCGAGTCGCACGATGCTAACGCTTTTAGGGCATGCTCACTTTGGGGCTCTGCCTTTAAATAGGTTTCGTAGTTTTTGTGTGCTAATTCGTATTTGCCGTTGCTGCGTAAAACTTCGGCATAGTAATAATATACGATGCTGTCTTTGTATCCATAGCGAATGGCATTCTTCAAAGCTGTTTCGGCTCGATTGTTTCGTTCGATAAGGCGATAGGAATTACCCATCTTAAACGCAACCTCTGCTTTTTGCTTTTTGTTTTTACGCGCAGGAATATTTGGATAAATGCTACGATACATTTCTCCAGCCTTGTAATATTCGCCTAAAGCAAACTTCTTATCCGCTTTTGCAATGCGGGCGTTGATGCTACAAGACATCAACGCCACCGCTAAAGATAAACCTAATAAAATGCGCTTAATCATTCGATTGTTCCGGAATAATCAATTTATATCCCTTGCCGTGAATGTTAATGATTTGAACAGCTGGATAATCATCTTTCAACAATTTACGCAATTTGGTGATGTAAACATCCATACTACGTGCGTTAAAATAGTTATCGTCAATCCAGATGGTTTTTAAGGTATAATTACGTTCCAAAATGTCGTTAGCATTGGCACAAAGAAGCGATAACAATTCCGATTCTTTGGTTGTCAATTTGGTCGATTTATCACCAATGTTCAACTGTTGTTTTTGCGAATCGAAAATAAATTTACCCAAACGATAAATTACTTTGTCTTTCATCTTTCTGCTCTTTACACGACGCAAAATAGCCTCGATACGGAACAAAAGCTCTTCCATAGAGAAAGGTTTGGTGATATAATCGTCGCCACCAATTTTAAAACCTTCGATAATATCTTCTTTCAAGGTTTTTGCAGTCAAAAACAAAATGGGAACTTCTGTGTTGATGGCTCTAATTTCTTGCGCCAAAGCAAAGCCGTCTTTTTTAGGCATCATTACATCAAACACGCATACATCGTAGGTGTTTTTCATAAAGGCTTTGTAACCTGCTTCCCCATCAGACATCAAATCGGTATCATAACCTTTTACTTGAAGGTATTCACGAAGTAACATACCTAAGTTTTCGTCATCCTCGCATAAGAGGATTCTTACTTTTTCGTCGTTCATATCTTATTTTTTTAAGGTTGGAATTATAATGGTAAAGATGGTTCCTACACCCAATTCACTTTCGGCTTTAATAACACCGTTGTGCTTTTGAACCATTTTCTTAACGTACGCAAGTCCAAGACCAAAACCTTTTACGTTGTGTACATTACCGGTAGGAACCCGATGAAATTTATCAAATATTTTCTTTAAATGCTCTTTGGAGATACCGATACCGTTATCCTCAATCTTTATAATTAACTGCGATTTCTCGTCATTATTGCGTGTACGCACTACTAAATGCAAAGGCTCGTCTTGTTTTGCGTATTTTACAGCATTGTCCAATAGGTTAAAGATAACGTTGGTAAAGTGCAACTCATCGACCGTTGCCATACATTCTTCTGCTTTTAAATCGGCCTTGATGCTACCACCTTTACTTTTTACCTTAATCTTAAAGTTATCAACCACACCTTCGATTAAGTCATTGATGTTAACATCTTTGAACTTCATGATGGCTTTCTCGTTTTCGAGCAACGAAATTTGCAACACCTTTTCTACCTGAAAACTAAGACGCTTTGTTTCGTCGCCAATGGTACGCGATATGCGTTTCATAAGCTCGGGCGATTTGACGATATTTTCGTCATTGAGCATCTGAGATGCTAACGATATGCTGGAAATAGGTGTTTTAAACTCGTGCGTCATGTTGTTCATAAAGTCTGTTTTGATCTCTGCCACACGATGCTGACGAATCAACAAATAGATGGTAGAAACAAACGTTAGGAACAAAATGATACTCATCACCACCGATGTCAAAGCCGATTTATACATCGACTGAAAGATGTACTGATCGCGCTGAGGAAAATAAACGCGCATCAGGTTCATCTTGGGATTGTAATCGTTGGGGAATAAAATCTGAGAATAATAATCGTGTCTTACGTGCGTGGTATCAAAATTAGCACTTTCGTACACCCGCTCGCCTTGGTAGTTGATAAGGGTCATGTAAAAAGGCGTTTCGATGCCCATATTGGTCAACTCTTTTTGCAAAAGTTGCTCTACGTGTTCGGTATTGATACGCTCTTCGATGGGAAGTTCGGGTGCCTCTTTTAGCCAACGCATTGCCACATCGCTCATCACTACTTTTTGACGCACATACTTTTGCTTCATCTTGTTGTGCAAATCGTGCGCAACATTGGGCGATGGCACAACAATAGCATGCGATTTTAAACTGGTACTTACTTGTATTTGCGTAGTACCTACCGACCAGTTATCAAATTGATTTTTTCCCTCTTTTTGCAGTGCTTTGTTGATGTAAGAGAGAGCCTCTTCTTCTTCGAGAATACGACAGGTTTGGTACAAACCTTGCTTTACTCCCCTATCAAACTGCGTATGACGCATGGTAATAAGGGTATTAAAGTAACTAAACTGAATGAATACCAACCCCAAGAAGGTAAGTACCATTGCCAAACCTAACCATATAATAGCTTGTTTTCGCATAGCATACGTTTATCGGAAGCAAATGTACAATTTTAACATTTGACTTGGTACTTTTCTTACCAACATTTAACATTTCGTTTTAACATTTCGTTTTAACATTTCGAAATGTTAAAAAATAAATGGCTCAAAATAAAAGCCGCGTAGTTGGAAAACTCCTAACAACGCGGCTAATGAATTAGTTTCTATTTTCCTTGCATACTACGCAACATACGTAATTTTGGATTAGACTCTTCTGTTGGGGATTCTGCTGCTTCATTACCTGAGGTTTCCACAGGATCTTCCGCCTCTGGTTCTGCTTGCGCTGGTTTCTGATAGGATTGCATTGATGGTGAAGACTCTTTTAGATCAAACTCACCCATTAAATTTATTTTTGCCTCTGCAATCTTTTTATCAATTTTTGCCTTATTCTTATCTTTTTTTACAAGCGACAATTTAGGGAGTGGAATTTCCTTTATTTGCACATAATATTTTTCTCCTGCAGTGGCGATAATAGTAAGTCCTAACGAAGTCTGCACTGTAGTTGCAGAACTTCCGCTAAAACTATTATTAGAACCAAAGCTAAAATTATTTTTCTGATTTGAATTACTATAATTTACATAAACTGTATTTGTCTTTATAATATTTCTTCCCACTGGAATTTGTATATAAAAGTACCCGTCGTTAGCCAATTGTTCTAACGATACATAATTCACTATAATTTCATGACTATTTCCTGAAACCAATGAAGAATTGTCACGAATTATGTATAATTCTGCATAATCTTGTGCATTTAATGACAATGCCATCACAAAGAATAGCAATGAAAATAAAATCTTTTTGTTTTTCATGGTATTTGTTTATTATGGTTATTTTATTCTTTTACCTTTCTATATTTTCCTTCAATCGCTAACATACCAGGAAGTATTTCACCGCCAGATACTTTCTTAAAGGTTGTATAGGAACGATCAGCTCCTTCTGCTTCTTCTAATACTGCATTATAACGATTATCCCAAATTTTTCCCTTTTCTGGTTTAATAGTGGCTATATACTTGTAGGTCGTTCTATTTGTTTCTGGATCAATTCGCTTTTCTACTACCTGAAA
>CALDQH010000058.1 GCA_937911935.1 uncultured Bacteroidales bacterium
TGCACCTCACCTCGCACAAAAATTCGACAGGCTCAGCAACCGGCTCAGGGACCGAAAGGAAGCAACAAACTCAAGCACCGCACGGGAGCAAGCACCTAAAATACAACCTTGTTTGCGTCGGCTAACTGGGATTGGAGCACTACGGGATCAATGTAGTGGATGCGCAAGGCGGATGAACAGGGGTATTGACCAAAGAAAGGGTTCAACGTGATGTACAGTTCTATTTGGCTTACGGTAGGGCTATTACTTACGGCATTGTAGTAGTGATGTACTTTCTCTTTGATACGAGGCAGTATTTTTATGCCTATTTTGCCGTCTTTCATGGTGACAACGGCAACTACACGGCAACGTGGTTTAGCATCGGTTATTTGCTCGTTTGACTTTACTGCACCCTTGTGGCGTATGCTAATTTTTCTGCCAAAATTTTTGTTTATCTGATTCATGATATCCTTAAACAAGGGTCCGTGAGCACTCCTATCTTTTAAGTTTTTAAAATGGATGTAATAATGAATCATTTCGTGAATAATCACGTCTTGTAGTTCGTTTTCTGGTAGGTCAAACTTGGTGCTAAAGCGCAGTTTAAGGTCAACATATTCTTTCTTACCCCAAAAGTTTCTGCGTGCTTTATAGGTAAACGACCCTATCACCCTTGTTGCGCGTCCCAGTACAATCGGAATTCGAGGCAATTCGCTACCAAATATCGACTGATTAAACTCGTCAAACTTTTCCTTTATATAAGCCACCGTAGCTATCATAATGCAAAGATATGACTTTTCTTTTTTTTACGACATGTTGATAGAAAACTTGAAGAATTTGAAACTTTTACCCTAAGGTTTTACTATATTTGGCATCAATTTACAACAACTAAATACAATACACTATGGAAAGTAAAATACAAGCAGAACTAATGGCTGCTATGAAAGAAAAGAATGCCGAAAAAATTGCAGCCATTCGCGAAATTAAAACAGCCATTATGAAGTTTAAAACCGCTCCTGGTTTTAGCGGCACTTGCTCCGAAGCTGATATTTTAACCCTTATCCAAAAATTAGCCAAACAACACAAAGAATCGGCAGATATGTACCAAGCAGCTGGTCGCGAAGACTTGGTAAAAGAAGAGCTTGCTCAATTGGAATACATCAACCTATTCCTGCCCAAAATGTTGTCGGAAGAAGAAACCGTAGCTGTTTTAGACAAAGCCATTGAATCGTTGGGCGCTACCAGCCTAAAAGACATGGGCAAAATTATGAACTACATGAAAGAAAACTACCCCAACCAATACGATGCCAAATTTGTGGGTACGTATGTAAAAGGCAAGTTTTAATTGACGATAGCAGTTTAATAAAAAAAATCCGTAGCGTTTGCTACGGATTTTTTTGTTACTCGTCTTTTGCCAGACTAAAGCGGAACCCTGCATACACTTTCCAGCCTCCAAGCGGTCCGTAAATAACGGTAGCATCAAAATCGTTGCTCCACGGATCGTCACTGCTAATAATAGGATTAGGCTGACGGTAATTGGTCATGTTTTCGGCACCTACGTAAATAGACCACTGTTTAAAGTTTTTGGTTATTTGCGCCATTAATTGGTGATAAGGTTGGTAGGTATCTTCCCAAAGTGGATTGTTGGCATCTGCCAGTGGCATACGTCCACCACCGTTTATTTGCCAAGTAGCATCAAATTGCCAACCGCTTTTTGGGGTTTTGTACGATGCAGTTACCAAGCCTTTGTGAGGCGACGAGAGGGCTTTTTGACGCAACTCACCACCAGTTACACTGCGGGCATCGCTGTATTTATAGGCTGCTGTAAAGGTTAAGCCTGTTACGGGTTCTACCGTGGCTTCTACTTGCACGTTGTGCGAATAAGCAGGCTTACCGTTCGAGTTATAGAACAATACTTTGTGTGCATCGGCATCGGTATCTACCACTACCTGATTTAGAAAATGGGTATAGTAATAATCAGCATTGATGGTTAAGGTTTTACTACCCAATGGAATATCGCCACTAATGCTTATACCCGTATTCCAAGCATCTTCTTGACGCAAATCGGCTGCTACCTCAAACTGACGTGCCGAAGCAAAATAGTGGTTATTTTCTGCATAAACATGAGGGGTTCTGTAGCCTTTTCCTGCCGATGCTCGCAATACCAATTGTTCGACAGGCATATACTTGATATGTAAACGGGGAGTTACATAAAAACCGTATAGGTTGCTATAATCGGCACGAACACCTGCCAACACTACCCATTTTTCGTGGTGATTAAAGGTATATTCGGCAAAAATACCAGGTACATAATTGTTGGTTTGTAACGCTGGCAATGCTTCTACTTGCTCGGTTAGCCAATTGCCACTAAAACTTACACCACCTTTCATCGAGTGATGTCCGTCTGTAGTTAAATTACTTTGTACTAAGGCTTTAAACAAGAAATCGCCTTCTTTTCCGTTGTAAATGCGGTTGCCAAACTGGGTATCGAATTGATGATATACCCCTTGTCCTACAAAGGCAAGACTGGTTTCGTAATCATGCGATAGTTCAATGGCATGTTTGGTAAATGCTTCGGCACGAATGGTTTGCATATCAATGCCATAACGGTTAGGAATAGACAATAATTGGCCCGATTGACGATCTTCGTACAAAGCGTTTACACCCCATTGAGCCGAATACTCATGCCCTGCATAGTTCCAACGATTTATTAAATGATACAATTGTGTAAGCGGCGTATCCAAAAATCCATCACCGTTACCGTCTTCTTGTACCAGTTGTTCGTTCGACACATGTCCCAATACCATGGTCGATAAATGGTCGTTAATTTGAAAAGCACCATCGGCATTTAACTCCATGCGCGCACCCGAGTTCGCCATAAAGTTAATCGAAAAAGGATCGGAATTTTGAGGCTTTTTATACTCGATATTTATCTGACCACTAATGCCTTGCGAACCGTTTACAACAGACGATGTACCTTTCGAAATAGAGATAGACGATAGCCAAGCACCAGGCACATAACCCAAACCGTACAAGGTAGCTAATCCACCAAAATTACTCATGTTTTCGGTTAGCATTTGCACATAAATGCCCGATAAGCCCAACAACTTAATTTGTTTAGCACCAGTAGCGGCATCGGCATACGACACATCAACCGAAGCATTGGTTTCAAAACTTTCCGATAGGTTGCAGCAAGCAGCACGACAAAGTTCGGCAGTACCAATGGTGGTTACCCTACTGGTCGATAATTTGTTGTTAAGAGTAGAACGACCCGTTACGCTAACTTCGTCCAAATCGCCCTCCATTTGCTGATAAATGGAGTCGTAGTATTGTTGCAACAATTCTTCGGAGTGGTTGTGACCCTCGTGCGCGTGATCATGCCCAGCATGGTTTGCATCGTGGTTGTGACCCTCGTGATTATGTTCAGCATGGTCGTGCCCGTCATGATCATCATGAACCTTTGACTTTTGACTTTCGACTTGCGACTTTTGACCTTCGACTTTAGACTCATGACCATGGTCATGATGCCCGTTGCAAGGTTCACCTGGAGCATGCGCCCAAGCCATCGTACAAGCAAAAAGAAAACTTAGGGTAAGGATTAGGTGTTTCATATGGTGATTTGGTGATTTGACATGTGACAAGTAACTAACGACAAGCGACGATTTACTTATCGAGTGCAAAGGTACATCAACTTACTTGCAACTTGGTTGCAATGATACGATTATTCGGGCTTCGCCCTCATGAATTTTAGTGCGAGGTGAATGCAGAAACCATATTTACATGGGTTATGCTGAACCGAAGCCTAAAATCATGTAATAAGTTTGGCTGCGGTTCGGCAATTAAAGTAAACTTTTTTTGATGTGTGAACAAATGATATTACATTTGCAGTATGGAAAACATCAAGAAATATTTTACATTGACCGACGAGCAAGAAAGACAATTTTCGATGCTCAAAGATTTGTATGCCGATTGGAATAGCAAAATAAACGTTATATCGCGCAAAGACATCGATAACGTGTATGTACACCACGTATTGCACTCGTTAGCCATTGCTAAAGTGCTAAATTTTACAAATGGCACTCAAATTATTGATATAGGTACGGGTGGCGGATTTCCGGGAATTCCATTGGCTATTTTGTTTCCCAACTGCGAGTTTACCCTACTCGATTCGGTGGGCAAAAAAATTAAGGTAGCCAGCGAAATTGCCAATGCTATCGGACTTAAAAACGTGCGTTTTGTCAACGACCGTATGGAAAACGAAAAAGGTTTGTACGACTTTGCGGTTAGCCGCGCTGCCATGTCGATGACCGATTTGGTAAAAGTTTGCAAAAAGAACATTGCTAAAACCGACAAAAATGCCCTACCCAACGGCCTTATTTGCCTAAAAGGGGGCGATATGCAAGCCGAATTGCAACCTTACAAAAAAATGGTTACGCTCTATAACCTCAGCGAGTTCTTTACCGAAGAGTACTTTAAAACCAAAAATGCGGTGTATCTTCCGCTGCGCTCGTAAAACTCGCTTCGCTCGGACTAATCGACCAATCGACCAATCGACCAATCGACTAATCGAATTTCAGCGCAAGCCGAGCGCAGAAGCAAGCTTGCTTGGTTATGCCAAGGCGAAGCCTGAGTAATCGACTAATCGCATCACCGAATCACCGAATCACCGCATCACCATGATAATAAAAACCTTTATATTCAACCCCCTGCAAGAAAACACCTACTTGGTGATAGACCAGGCATCTAACGAGTGTATGATTATAGATGCAGGTATGTTGTTTGACCAAGAAAAGCAACAAATTGCAGCGTACCTACAAGATAACAATTTACAACTTAAATACGTTGTAAACACCCATTTACACCTAGACCACTGCTTTGGAAACGGCTTTTTGTATAACACCTTTGGGGTAAAACCTTTGGCGCACCCCGATGACGAAGATTTATTGCGCTTTATGAATGCTCACGCTGCTGCTTTTGGCGTGCCCTTTAACGAAGAACCTCAACCCTTAGGCGGTTATTTGAGCGAGGGAGATACCCTACAATTGGGCAACGAGACTTTTGAAGTGCTACACATCCCTGGGCATAGCAAAGGCGGCATCGTGTTTTACAACGCAGCACAAGGCGTGCTTTTTTCGGGCGACAGTTTGTTTAACATGAGCATTGGTCGCACCGACCTGCCTGGCGGAGATTACGCCACCCTTATTGGTGCCCTTACCCAAAAAGTAATGACCCTACCCGATGCCACCGTGGTGTATCCTGGTCATGGTCCTACCACTACCATCGAACAAGAAAAAATGTATAACGCTTATTTATAATCGTCTTACAGCTAAATCATGAAAAGAATCATCCTACTTATTACCACAGCTTTGCTTTTAGCAGCGCCTATGTACGCTAAAAACGACGAGCCCGTAGAACTAACCACCACCTTTTTGGTGATGATGCCCAAAGCTAAAGCATCGACCGTAAATAAAACCCTAAAAAAACAAGAAGGTGTTACTAAAGTAGAAACCAACGTAAGCGAGCAAAAAGTAATTGTTACGTTTATGTCCGATAAAAACACGGTATCGAATTTGATCGATGTATTCAAACAAATGGGCATTACGGCTGCTGCCTTAGAAACAGGCTGTTTTGGTAGCAAAGAAGGCTGCATCAACGCCATCAAACCCGACAACTGGATGCCGTAAAACAATCTTACCCTTCTATCGCTTTGGCGATGCCTTCGGCATCCATGCCTAGCATGTGGTAAAGTTCGGCGGGACTGCCGTGTTCTACAAATTGATTGGGAATACCAATGCGCTTAACGGGCAAGTTGTAGCCGTTATCCGCCATAAATTCTAAGACAGCCGACCCAAAGCCACCTTGCAACACGCCGTCTTCTATGGTTACTATGCGTTTGTAGGTTTGGCAAATGTGGTGCAATGTTTCTTCGTCCAATGGCTTAACAAAGCGCATGTTATATATGCCGACTTTATTCGCTTCGCTCATGAAGTCAGGCTGCGCCTCGGCATAATCAAGTGAACTTGTTTCTGCGCTCGGCTTGCACTGACTTTTAACTGCTCTTAGCGCCTCATTTCCAATAGGACCAAAGGCAAGAACCGCCACATCGGTGCCTTCTTGCAAGCATACAGCCTTGCCAATGGGAATTTCTTCGAATGGTTGGTTTTGCCAATCGACACCCTCGCCACAACCACGTGGATAACGAATCACAAAGGTTCCTTTTTTAGGCAACTGTGCCGTATAAAGCATATTACGAAGTTCTGCCTCGTTCAGAGGCGATGCAATGGTTAAATTGGGGATGCAGCGCAAATAGGCAATATCAAATGCGCCGTGGTGCGTAGGGCCATCGGCACCTACTAAGCCTGCACGGTCAAGGCAAAGCACCATATCTAAATTTTGCAACGCTACGTCGTGAATAATTTGATCGTAAGCACGTTGCATAAACGAAGAGTAAATGTTGCAAACAGGCATCATTCCTGCTTTTGCTAAACCAGCCGAGAATGTAACCGCATGTGCCTCGGCTATGCCCACATCAAACACCCTATCGGGCATTTCGTCCATCATGATATTCATCGAGCAACCAGTTGGCATAGCAGGCGTGATTCCCACCATTTTTTCGTTACTACGCGCCAATTCGAGCAAGGTTTCGCCAAACACATCTTGGTAAAGCGATGCATCAGACTGAGAAATAATACGTTCGCCTGTTTCGGGATTAAATTTGCCTGGAGCATGCCAAATGGTAGGTTCTACTTCGGCAGGTACTAAACCTTTTCCTTTGATGGTTTTAATGTGCAACACACGTGGACCATCAAAATTTTTAATATCGGTTAGCACTTTTACCAATTGCAACACATCGTGCCCATCTACTTGACCAAAATAGCGGATATTCAATCCTTCAAATATATTATGGGTGCCCGATGCCGCATTTTTTATCGAGTTAGCTGTACGCAAAAAACGGTTGCGTTTTTTATCGTTCATCAGCCCCATTTTGCGCAACAAGTGATACCCTTTAAAACGCCAACGGTTGTACCAAGCCGACGTTGTGATATTGGTAAGATACTCACTTAAACCACCTACGGGTTTATCAATAGCCATGTTGTTATCGTTCAAGATAATCAACATGTTATTGGGATTAACACAGGCATTATTCAAACCCTCAAAAGCCAAACCACCTGTCATAGCACCATCGCCAATAACAGCTACAACCTTGCTATCGACATCCATTTTGCGCACCCCAACCGACATGCCTAAGGCTGCCGAAACCGAGTTAGAAGCATGTCCTGCTACAAAAGCATCGTAACTGCTCTCTTTGGGATTGGGGAAACCGCTAAGTCCCTTAAATTTTCGATTGGTTTTAAACTGCGTACGACGACCCGTTAAAATCTTATGTCCGTATGCCTGATGCCCCACATCCCATACGATGCGGTCATTTGGCGTATCAAAAACATAATGAAGCGCCACCGTTAGTTCGATAACGCCCAAACTGGATGCCAAGTGACCTGGATTGTTGGCCAATTCTTCGATGATATAACGACGCAACTCCTCGCAAACTTGCTTTAGTTGATTTTTGGGCAACTTACGCAAATCCGAAGGATAGTCGATGGTATTTAGTAGCGGATACTTTGTTTCCATATTTACGGCAAAGATAGTAAATAAAGTGGAGATTTGAGAAAGGAGAAAGGAGAGATATTTATTTTTTTTATTTAGTCGATTCGTCAATAAAAAATCGACTAAACGCATCAACGAATTTTTATATTTTTTTAATTGCGATTTGTGCCTTCTTTTGCTAAATTTGTACTCATTACGCAAACATTTTAACGAGTTATGAAGAAATACCTATTTTTAGCTGCATTAGCCCTATCTGCCAGTGCATGTGTTACACAAGCAAAATACAACGAAGCCAAAGAAAGCGAAGCCCGCTATTACGACGAAGCCCGCCTTTGTAGCGAAGCCCTATCGGCAGAACAAGATAAAAACAAAGAACTAACCAACTTGTTGGAGCAACTAAAAGCCAAAGCAACACAACAAACCGACGAGGTTAATAAACTATCCAAAGAGTTGCAACGCGTACAAGAAGACTGTACCACCATGCAAAACAACAACAAAGAGTTGCTCGAAAAACTAAAATCGTCTAAAAGCAAAGAAGAAATCCAAGCCATGCTAAGCGAAATTCAGGCTTTGCAAAGCGAACTGATGGCTCGCGAAGACGCTCTTTTTAAAGCCGAACGCGATTTACAAGAAAAACAAAACCAGTTGGAGGCTCAAAATGCCAAAATTACCGAATTAACAGCCCTTATCGAACAGCAAGCAGCCAAAATGCAAGACATTAAAAGCAAAGTACAAAATGCTTTGGTTGGTTACGAAGGCGACGGTTTGCAAATTGAATCCAGAAACGGACGTATTTATGTTTCGCTCGACGAAAAATTGCTTTTCCAATCGGGCAAATGGAATGTGGATAATCGCGGCAAACAAGCCATCCGTCAATTATCGGGCGTATTGGCACCCCAAAAAGACATTGACATTTTGGTAGAGGGACACACCGATAACGTACCCTATGGTGGCAACGGACATATCACCGACAACTGGGATTTGAGCGTTAAACGTGCTACGGCAATTGTACGTATTCTACTTGAAAACAAAGAGTTAGAAGCATCGCGCGTAATGGCTGCAGGTCGTGGAGAATTTAATCCCATCGACACTGCCGACACCAAAGAGGCACGCCAAAAGAACCGTCGTACTGAGATTATCTTAACTCCCAAACTAACCGAGTTGTTGCAATTGTTTGACTAATTGATGGTGAGGTTAGTTCGCTTCGCGAAGATGAATCGTTGAATTGATGAATCGTTGAATCGTTGAATCGGGCTCAGGGACCGAAAGGGAACGATTAAACGATTTCGCGATTTAACGATTAAACAACAAACGACATGATTTTTAGAAGCACCATACAGATTCCAAAAGCAAAACAAACCATAACCCACCAACAAGGTGTGTTGTGTATGGGGTCATGCTTTGCCAGCAACATAGCCAACAAACTAACAGAAAATGGTTTTGATGCATGCAACCCGTTTGGTGCCCTATACAACCCTATTTCAATTGCACAAGGCATACAGTATGCCATTCAAGGCACACCTGTACAGCAAACCGATTTGTTTTTACAAGACGAAAAATGGCATCACATTGATTTTCACAGCGATTTTTCGCATAGCGACAAACAAACAGCATTACAACAAATCAACCAAGCCATAGCAAGGGCACACCAAGCCTGGCAAAACAGCCACGTGCTCATTATTACATTAGGCACAGCGTGGTGCTACACCTGGAACCAAACAGGCAAGGTAGCCAGCAATTGTCATCGCCTGCCTGCCCAACAATTTAAACGACATCGATTATCGTTAGAGCAAATCGTAGCCTGCCTGAGCGACATTTGCAACAAAGCATCAGACAAGCAAATTATTGTAACGGTTAGCCCCATCCGTCACCTAAAAGACGGGGCGCATCAAAACAACCTAAGCAAAGCCCTATTGCTTTTAGCGTGCGAACAAATCGAAAAGCAATTGGATAACGTAAGTTATTTTCCGTCGTACGAAATTATGATGGACGAATTGCGCGATTATCGTTTTTATGCCGACGACATGACACACCCCTCGCCACTGGCAGTTCAATACATTTGGCAACGGTTTAGCGAGACGTTTTTTACAGAAACTACCCAAAAAGCTTGCATCGAGCGGCTAAAAATAACACAAATGCAGCAGCACAGGCCCAGCAACACCCAAAGCGAAGCCTATAGGCAGCTGCAAGAAAAAATTGCCGCCATGCTTCAAAATTGGGAAAAGAAATTTGCGAAGCAACAAACAACAAACACATGAGCAAACCAAAAAAAGAAAATCCATTACTAAACATTTTGCTTAGTATTGTAATCCCCGCCATTATACTATCCAAATTTAGCACGCCCGAATATTTAGGCGTAATACCAGGCTTTTTGATTGCCCTATGCTTTCCCATTGGCTTGAGCCTGTACGAACTCATCGTTGAAAAGAAAGTAGGTTTTATTGCCATTCTTGGTTTGGTAAGCACCCTGCTTACGGGCATTATTGGTATATTAGAAATACCTACCCAGTGGTTGGCAGTAAAAGAAGCGGCAGTTCCGTTGCTGATTGGTCTTGCGGTATTTATTTCGCAGTACACACCATATCCACTTATCGAAAAAATCCTATACAACGATCAATTGCTAAAACTCTCTTTAATCGAAGAACGTCTGCAAGCCAACAACAGCAAAGAAAAAATTCAGAAAGGCTTGCGTATAGCAAGTTGGATGGTTACCGCATCTTTTATGCTGTCGGCAATACTTAATTTTACTTTAACCAAATACATCGTGGTAAGCCCAGCAGGCACCGAAGCCTTTAATCAAGAGTTGGGCAAACTAACCGCACTAAGTTATCCAGTTATTGCCCTACCCTCAACCTTGGTCATGGTAGTAGCACTCTGGTATTTAATAAAACAACTAAAACAAGCCACGGGGCTTAGCATGGAAGAAATGCTAGCGATAGAACAATAGCCGCTGCGCGACGACTAAACGACTAAAGTTGCGAGTAAGCGAGAGCAGAACAAATTTATTTGTTATGCCGAGCGGGAGCAACTTCATGAGGGCGAAGCCCGAATAATCGACTAATCGGTGACGAATTGATGAACGAATGTGAATAATCGGTGACGAATTGATAAACGAATGTGAATAATCGACTAAACACCATATGACCGTAACAGAATTATCCAAAATATTAGGTAACACACGTAATAAAACATGCGAAGAATATAATATAGACTACCTTTTAATAGATAGTCGCAACTGCATTTATGCTTCAAAAAGTCTTTTCTTTGCGCTAATCAGCAAAACAGGGAACGGGCACAAATACGTAGGAGAATTGCTAAAACAAGGCGTAAAAAACTTTGTTGTTAGCCAATACGACGAGGCTTGGGACGAATCCGAAGCCAACTTTTGGGTGGTCAAAGATACGCTTGCTGCCTTGCAACTACTCACCCTAAAACATCGTCAGCAGTTTGACATTCCCACTATCGGCATCACGGGTAGCAACGGAAAAACCATCGTAAAAGAATGGTTATATACACTGCTGCAACCCTACTATCGTTGTGTGCGTTCTCCACAAAGTTACAATTCGCAAATCGGAGTTCCGCTATCGGTTTGGCAAATCGGCAAAGAGCACCAATTGGGCATTTTCGAGGCAGGCATATCAACCACAGACGAAATGTGCCGCATTGCCCCCATCATCAGCCCCACTTTGGGTATCTTTACCAACTTGGGCAGTGCTCACCAAGAAGGTTTTGAATCGTCTAAGCAAAAATTGCAAGAAAAATTAAAACTATTCATCCACACGCCGCAACTTATTTACCGCAAGCGATACAGCGATGTAGCTACCATAGCGCAAGAAATGTTGCCAGAAACCACGCTTATTTCGTGGGATTTTAACGACCCATCGGCATCGGTTCACGTAAGCATAGAGGCGCAAAATGCTACCGAGACCAAGGTGTGGATTCAATATGAGGGCACAGCGCACGCTTACCTATTGCCTTTTACAGACGATGCATCGATCGAGAATGCCATTCATGCCCTTGTTTGTTGTATGGTATTGGGTCACAGCAACCTACAAACCCAACAATTGCAACCCGTAAACATGCGTCTGTCTATAAAACAAGGACTCAACAATTGCTTGCTTATTGACGATGCTTATACCGCCGATTTAAGCGGTTTGCAAGTGGCACTAAACGTAATGGGAGCACAAGCCGAACACAAGTTTGTTAATCGCACGGTTATTTTGTCCGACTTGCCTCAAACGGGCATAGCCCAAAACGATTTGTACTTAGCTGTTTCATCTTTGCTGCAAGCCAAAAAAATCACCCAACTCATTGGCATTGGCGAGAGCATTGCCAAACATGGGCATCTATTTCCTATGCCAGCACAATTTTATGCATCGGCAGAACAATTTTTGGCAACATCCCCTTGTTTTAACAATCAAATCATCTTGATTAAAGGTGCAAGACATCATAAGTTAGAACAAGTTACCGCCTATTTGGAACAAAAACGACACGAAACGGTTATGGAAATCAACCTAAACGCGTTGGTGCACAATTACAAACACCTACGTTCGTTTTTGCAGCCCGAAACCAAATCGGTTGCCATGATAAAAGCCAATGCATACGGTTGTGGTGCAATTGCCATTGCGCAAACCTTGCAGCACCACCATTGCGATTATTTTGGTGTGGCAGTGGCAGACGAAGGGGCGGAACTACGCAAAGCGGGTATTACAACACCCATCATCGTGATGAATCCCGAGCCAAGTAGCTTTAACTTGTTATTGCAATACCAGTTAGAGCCCGAAATATACAGTTTTGCCGTACTCAATCGATTTATTGCGTATGCCGACAAAGAAGGTAAAGTGGGCTACCCCATTCACATCAAATTTGATACAGGCATGCACCGTTTGGGCTTTGAGCAGACAGATCTACCGCAACTAATCCAACTACTCCAACAAAACAAAGTAGTGCAAGTAGCATCTGCCTTTTCGCACTTAGCAGCATCAGAAGACGCAGCCATGGATGCCTTTACCGAAAGCCAAATTCAGTTATTTGAGCAATGTACCCAGCAATTGCAAGAAGCTTTGCCTTATCGCTTTATACGCCATATACTTAACACATCTGGTGTACAACGTTTTGCGCAATATCAATTTGAAATGGTTCGCATGGGCATTGGTCTGTATGGCGTTGGTATCGACGAAAAATCGCCCATTCAAAATGTCGCCACCCTAAAAACGGTCATTTTACAAATAAAAGAGCTCAAAAAAGGCGAAACCATTGGCTACAACCGCAAAGGCATCCTTGAGCGAGATAGCAAAGTGGCTGCCATCCCCATTGGATATGCCGATGGATTAGACCGAGCCTTTGGCAGAGGAAACGGATACGCCTTGGTACGGGGTCAAAAAGCACCCTTCTTGGGCAATATTTGCATGGATGTTTGCATGATTGATGTAACCGACATTGCCGATGTATCCGAAAACGACACCGTTATCATCTTTGGCAACGACTTAACCATTAGCGAATTGGCACAAAAAACCAACACCATTCCTTACGAAATATTAACCGGCGTTTCGCAACGTGTAAAACGCGTTTATTACCAAGAATCATGAAAAAATCGATTGTAATAACTTTTGTAACCCTTGTGTTGGCATTCGTTTCCTGCACAAAACCACTTCCCTATACGGCAGACAACCAACTCTTAGAAGAGAATCCATGCCTTGTGGGCGAAATTCAAATGGAAATGAAATTGCCGCTTGGTTTTAAAATCATCAGCCAATCTTATACCGATTCGATTGCTGCCATTAGAGCCCTCGAAAATCCGTTCGACATGAAATTGCTACGCATTTTTGCCGATACCATTTTGCATGCAAACATCAGTTTATCGGACATGCGTCACATCCCATACGAAAAAACCGAAAACGACCTCGATTTTTACAAGACCACCTACAACGCCAATGGTTTTTGGGATCAAGTTACCATAGAGCGATACCACAGCGAAAACTACCCTAAAATCGTTCTATTAGAAATGCAAAACAGCAGCAAAACACTGGTTCGTGGTTTGTTTTACAACGACACAAAAGCACAATTTTGTTTAGACTATTATTTTCCAACGGTTTTCTATGCCGATTTTATGCCCTTTGTGCAAGCATCAATAGCCTCTATTCAACCTAATTACGAAATTCAAATCCAATTAGAATGAAAATAGCATCTTGGTTTTCTTCCTACAAACAGTTATACCAAAATTGCTCCCATTTTATCAAGGAGGATATGGTAAACAAGGTAAAACAGCTTTACAAACAAGCTGATTTACCTGATAGTTACAACTACAAGCTATCGCAAGCCATGCAGATAGCCAACATTGCTGTGCAAGAGTTAGGCTTAGGCAACTCGGCTGTGATTGCGATCATGCTCTTTCCGTTGGTAAAAGACAAACGATATACAGCCGACATTTCGGCAGATTTTAACGTAGAAATTGCCACCATTGTTAGGGGGTTGGATCGCATCAAACAATTGTATGCTAAAACGCCATCGCTCGATACCGAAAATTTTAGAAAATTGTTGCTTACCCTGGCAGAAGATGTACGGGTTATCATGATTATGCTCTCCGACCGATTGCATACCATGCGTAATTTGCAACAAAAACCAGAAGAAAAAAGGCAATACATAGCGCGCGAAACCGCTTTCTTGTATGCTCCTATGGCACACCGTATGGGTCTGTACAAGGTAAAAACCGAAATGGAAGATCTTTCCATGAAATATACGGTACCAGACATCTACAAAGAAATTGCCCACAAGCTATCGGAAACCAAACAACAACGCGACCAATACATTCAACAATTTATCGAACCGCTACGCGAGAAACTCACAAACGTGGGGCTTCGATTTACCATCAAAGGCCGCACCAAATCCATCTATAGTATTTGGAACAAAATCAAAAAACAAAACACCACTTTCGAGGGCATATACGATTTATTTGCCATTCGGGTCATTATTGATAGCCCTATTGAAAGAGAAAAAGCCGAATGTTGGCAAGTATATTCGATTGTGGCAGACATGTACACCCCCAACCCCAAACGCTTACGCGATTGGCTCTCTAACCCCAAAGCCAACGGTTACGAATCGCTGCATACCACGGTAATGGGTCCCGAGGGCAAATGGGTAGAGGTACAAATACGCACCAGACGCATGGACGAGGTGGCAGAAAAAGGGGTGGCTGCGCACTGGAAATACAAAGGCGTTCAGGGCGAAGCAACCATGGATGAATGGCTTAAAAACTTGCGCGAAGTGCTTGAAAACCCTCAACTAAGCGGCAACGAATACTTAGACGAGTTTAAACTCAATTTATACGACGAAGAGGTTTTTGTGTTTACCCCAAACGGCGATTTGCACAAATTACCCAAAGGAGCTACCCTGCTCGACTTTGCTTTTTCGATTCACACACATGTGGGTTCTACCTGTGTCGGAGGCAAGATAGCGGGCAAAAATGTCACACTCAAATACGTTCTTTGCAACGGCGATCAAATCGAAGTAATTACCTCGCCCAACCAAAAACCACGTCCCGATTGGATCAACCTGGTAGTAACAAGCAAAGCCAAACAAAAAATCAGGCAGGTTATTAAAGAAACCGAAACCAAGCAAGCCAATGCAGGACGCGAAATTTTGTTGCGCCGCTTTAAAAATTGGAAAATAGAATTAGACGAATCTCGTCTATCACGTTTGGCAAAGAAAATGGGTTACAAAACCATTTCCGATTTATACATCGAAATTGCAGACGAGGAAATGGATGTATTGGATTTTCGCGAACAGTACCTCGACTTTGACAAACGCGAAGAACCCGTCGTTGCCCCACCCAAAGCCGAAGAATTTGCCAACCGAGGTCATAAACAAGAAGATGTACTGATTATCAACAACGAAACCAAGGGCGTGCAATACTCCATGGCAAAATGTTGCAATCCTATTTTTGGCGACGAAATTTTTGGGTTTGTCAGCGTTTCTGGAGGCATCAAAATACACCGAAAAGACTGCCCCAATGCCCCACAAATGATTTCTCGTTTTGGGTATCGCATCGTAAAAGCAGCATGGGAGGCATCATCGGGACAACAAAACATTTGTACGCTATACGTTACAGGAAACGACGACTTAGGCATTGTTACCAACATAAGTTCGCTGTTATCTAAAGAAAAATCCGTAACTTTGCGTTCTATATCGATCAATTCGGATGCGGGTATTTTCGAAGGCAGATTGGTAGTAACCGTTACCAATACCCAAGAGTTAGATCGCATTATTCATAAAATTCGCACCGTAAAAGGTGTTCAATCTGTAACACGATTATAGTATGTTTTCTGGAATTGTAGAAGAAATGGCCACCGTAGTTGGCATTGAGCAAGAATTGGATAATTTGCATTTTACCCTAACTTGCTCTTTTGTAGATGAACTTAAAATAGACCAAAGCGTAGCCCACAACGGCGTATGCCTAACGGTTGTAAGGATCAAAGACAATACCTACACCGTAACCGCCATGAAAGAAACGTTGGAGCGTAGCAACTTAGGCTTATGGCAGGTAGGCGACAAAGTGAACGTTGAACGCAGCATGCTTATGAATGGTCGTTTAGACGGACACATCGTACAAGGACACGTTGATCAAACCGCTCTATGCGAAAACGTCGAAGATGCCAACGGCAGTTGGATTTACACGTTCCGCTACAAGAGTACCCCCGAAATGGTGCAAAGAGGTTATTTTACGGTCGATAAAGGTTCGGTTACGGTTAATGGTGTAAGTTTGACCGTTTGTAACCCAACAAGCGACAGTTTCCAAGTGTGCATTATCCCTTATACGCACGATAATACCAACTTTTGCGCCATCCAAAAAGGTAGCATGGTCAACTTAGAGTTTGATATTATAGGAAAGTACATTAGCCGCATGAATCAACTTTTATAGTTGATAATTGAGAAAGGAGAAAGGAGAAATAAACCCTCATTGAATATCTTTCTCATTTCTCCTTTCTCAACTCTCCTTTTATTAAATTTGATTATGACACCACTATTAGGTAGCACACTAGAAGAATTAAAAGGCATTGTATCCAAATACGGATTGCCTACGTTTACAGCCAAACAAATAGCCGATTGGTTGTACAAAAAGCGTGTGCATAGCATCGATGAGATGACCAACCTATCGCAAAAGGCGCGTACTGCCCTATCGCAAGAATATGAAGTGGGGGTAAAATCTCCTATCTACCTTTCGCAATCTGCCGACGGAACCGAAAAATACCTGTTTGAAGTGGGCGAAAAACGCCACATCGAGAGCGTAATGATTCCCGAAAAAGACAGATCGACTCTTTGTATTTCTTCGCAAATAGGTTGCCAAATGAACTGCCTATTTTGTGCTACCGGCAAACAAGGATACGCGGGCAACCTAACCGTAGCCGAGATTCTTAACCAAGTGCAAAGCATCAACCATCCCGAAAAACTGACCAACATTGTTTTTATGGGCATGGGCGAGCCACTCAACAACTTGGATGCCGTACTAAAAGCCATCGAGATTATGACGGCTGACTATGGATATGGATGGAGTCCCAAACGCATTACCCTATCCACCGTAGGTATTTTGCCCAATCTGCCTGCTTTTTTGGAAAAAACTCAATGCCATTTGGCAGTAAGCGTACATGCACCCTCTGCTTTTGAGCGTCGAGAATTGATTCCTGCCGAAAAAGCATATCCCATAAACGATGTCATGACCTTGCTAAAAAAATACGATTGGTCTCACCAACGCAAGTTATCCATCGAATACACCTTATTTGATCAACTAAACGACACCCAAGAATGTGCCAACCAGTTGGCAAACATGTTGCGTGGTTTGGATTGCCACGTAAACTTGATACCATTTCATCAAATACCCCAAGTAGGATTAACACCTACTCCCTATAAAGGCATTGAACAATTCGAAGGGTGGCTTGCCAAACGAGGCATAAGTGTTACCATCCGAAAATCGCGCGGTCAGGACGTCGAAGCTGCCTGCGGTATGTTATCCACTAAAAAAAATCACGTATCATGAAAAAAATAATCTGGAGTTTCGTATCCATCGTTGGTTTACTATTGACCTCGTGCGATAGCAATCCTACGCTACCTACTGCCACCGGAGCAGCAGGCGAAGTTTTACTCGTTATCAACGAGGATGTTTTTAAATCGGAAGTGGGCGATTCGATTATACAGATACTCAATCACGATGTACCTTGTTTGCCACAATCAGAGCCCATGTTCAACATATCTCGCACCAACTTTGAGGGCTTTACATCGATTATCAAGCCAGCGCGCAACATCATTATGATTGATGCTGGCAGGGCATATTCCAAGGTTAAAATGAAAACCGAAGAAAACAAATGGTCCAAGCCACAAGCCATTTTAACCATTCAAGGGCCTACCACCCAAGAAGTTGCCAATGCCATTGGCAAATACAAAAAACAAATTTCCGACTTTTTTGAATTGGCAGAACGCGACCGTTCTATCAAACATCACCTACGTTACAACGAAGAGGACATGAGCCAAAAGGTACAAGAACATTTGGGATTCTCCATAGCCATACCTCGCAACATGGTTCGCAGCAAAAAAGCCGAAAACTTTATGTGGATATCCAACAATGCAGGCAATATGAACCGAAACATCGTGCTTTATACCTACCCATATACCGAAAAAGATGCTTTCTCGCGTGCAAAACTGTTGCAAAAACGCGATTCTATCATGAAATTGCACATTCCAGGTCCGGTAGAAAATTCGTATATGGCTACCGAATATCGCTTTGAACCTCCTATTTGGGGCGAAACAGCTACTGCTTACAACCAATATGCCATCCGCATACAAGGCATGTGGCGTGTCGAAGGCGAATTTATGGGCGGTCCATTTGTAAGCGTCAGCTGTTTGGACGAAAAAAATCAACGCATCATTACGGCAGAAGCCTTTATTTATGCACCTAACGAATACAAACGCAATGCCATGCGCCAGTTAGAGGCAGCATTATACACCCTTAAACCTTTGGAATAAGGAAACTATTTAAACACGTAAATTATGGACAAACTAAAAATTGGTATTACCCACGGAGATATAAACGGCATCAGCTACGAAGTGATGCTAAAAACGTTAGAAGATAACCGCATCTTGGAGTGTTGTACACCTATTATTTATGGTTCTCCCAAGGTGGCAGCTTATCATCGTAAACTCATCGACGTAAACCTTAATTTGAACCTAATTGGCAAAGCCGAAGACGCTGTAGCAACCCGTGTTAACATCATCAATTGTGCAAACGACGAAATCAAAGTTGATTTGGGAAAATCTACTCCTGCCGCAGGCGAAGCTGCTTTTGTAGCATTAGAACGTGCTACCCAAGATTTAAAAGAAGGTAAAATTGATGCTTTGCTAACGGCTCCTATCAACAAGAATAACATTCAATCGGCTCAATTTAACTTTCCTGGACATACCGAATATTTAGAACAACTATTTGGCAACACGGGCGATGCCTTGATGATTTTAGCAAACCAAAGCATACGCGTTGCAGTCGTAACGGGACACATTCCTGTTTGCAAAATTTCAGAACAACTAACTACCGAAAAAATCGGCAAAAAAATTGAGCAATTTAACACATCGCTCCAAAAAGACTTTGGCATTACCAAGCCCCGCATTGCCGTATTGGGTCTTAACCCACACGCAGGCGACGGCGGCGTTATCGGCAGCGAAGAGCAAGAAATCATCCTACCTGCCATTGAACAAGCCCGCCAAAACGGCATGATTTGTTTTGGTCCACTACCTGCCGACGGATTTTTCGGAACCGATGCCTATACCCATTACGATGGCATTTTAGCTATGTACCACGACCAAGGTTTGATACCCTTTAAGGTATTAGCCATGGAAGATGGTGTTAATTTTACGGCGGGACTTCCCGTAGTACGTACCTCGCCCGATCACGGTACTGCATACGACAAAGCTGGCAAAAACCAAGCCAACCCCAACTCTTTGCGCCAAGCCCTATACATGGCCATCGACATTGTAAAACAACGCAACAACCATGATAACCAATAACGATTTATCAACCATCAAGAACCGATTTGGCATTATCGGCAACTCGCCCGAGTTGCTACATGCCATTCAAATAGCCGTGCAGGTTGCCAATACCGACTTATCGGTATTAGTAACGGGCGAAAGCGGTGTTGGTAAGGAGAATTTTCCCAAGATTATTCACCAATACAGCTCGCGCAAACACAACAAATACATGGTGGTCAATTGTGGGGCTATTCCCGAAGGAACCATCGATTCGGAACTATTTGGTCACGAAAAAGGTTCTTTTACGGGTGCATTAACCGACCGTAAAGGTTATTTTGAAGTAGCCGATGGCGGTACTATTTTTTTGGACGAGGTAGGTGAACTCCCCCTCTCTACCCAAGCACGTTTGCTTCGCGTGTTAGAAGTAGGTGAATTTATCAAAGTAGGTTCGTCGCAGGTGCTTAAAACCAACGTGCGCGTTATTGCAGCTACCAACCGAAACTTGCCCCAAGCCATCAAAGAAGGCAAGTTTAGAGAAGACCTATACTATCGTCTAAACACCATACACATTCAGGTACCGCCACTAAGAAAACGCAAAGGCGACATCTTGCCCTTGTTTACCAAGTTTACCACCGAATACGCCGAAAAGAATCGTCGTCCCGCTATTACTTTAACTGCCGATGCACAAGAGATGCTTCGTTCGTGCTATTGGCGTGGCAACATTCGTGAACTAAAAAACGTATCCGAAAGAATTTCTGCCATCGAGACAGAAAGCATTATTGATGCTTCTACGTTGAGTTTGTATCTACCCGATCAGGCAGAAAGCAACCTTCCACAGTTGGTCAGCAACCGCATGGACGAGGGAAAAACCTTTAATTCGGAGCGAGAAATTCTTTATACCGTACTTTTTGACATGAAAAAAGACATGGACGAACTCAAAAAGACGGTACAATCGTTGATGCATGGACAAAGCCACGTAGCTACCCCAGCTACCACCAACACGCCTGTTTACCAAACAGAAACGGCTCTTATTGCCATGCCCGATAAAACACCTTTGGAAACCACCGACGAGTTTGTCGAAGTGCAAGAATACCAAGACGAGCCCTCGTTATCGGTCGAAGAAATGGAGAAAAAACTCATCAAAGACACGTTAGAAAAGCACAACGGCAAACGCAGCATCGCTGCCAAAGACTTGCGCATTTCCGAACGCACCTTGTACCGAAAAAACAGAGGCTCAGGGAATAAACTTTGTTCTATGGCATGCGCAGCAATGAGTCAAAAAAAACAGTTCACCAAAGAGAACGATGTAAACCGTTTTCTGTTGTAATGTAACTCTATTGGTTAACCGCTCTAAAAAGTGTCAAACTCCA